>NZ_JBQHWP010000001.1:0-292251 GCF_052063915.1 Bilifractor sp. HCP3S3_D3 | reverse complement strand
CCCAGTATTTGAAAGTAGCTGAAAACTTATGAACCGCCGTGTACCGAACGGTACGCACGGTGGTGTGAGAGGACGAAAGTCTCCACTGGAGACTTTCTCCTACTCGATGTGTGCCCGGCGGGCGCACGTTGGGAAAACGGATTGCCGTTACAGGACACTAAAAAACGGCGATTACAGTAAAAATATTGCGGAAAAGTTACAAAAGGTTACAAAACACTTTTAATAGAACGGTACATATGTTATAATTGCTTCATTCCTTGAGAGAAGGAAAACGATTCTAAATCTGAGGTGTACATTTATGAAGGGAATGAAACGATTTTTACCTGCGGCACTTTCTGCAGCTCTGCTGCTGTCGGGGGCTTTTGGAACTTATCCGGCAGCGGCTTCTACGCAGGATGAGATCAATTCGGCTGAGGCGAAGAAGAGCGCGGCAGAATCTGAATACAATAGCGCGCAGGACAGAATCAGCGAGCTTCAGGCAAAGAAGGATAATGCACAGGAATATCTGCAGGATCTCAATGATCAGCTGACGGATCTGAATCAGCAGCTGGATGAGCTTCAGCAGAAGTACAGCGCTACCCAGGAAGAATATGATACCGTGAATCAGGAACTTGCCGATGCGCAGGCGGAGGAGAGTGTTCAGGCGAAGAACATGGCACTCCGGATCAAATATATGTATGAGAATGGAACCGGAACAGGTGCGCTTGAGACGCTCTTTTCCTCCGGTAACTTCAGTGATTTCCTGAATGAAAGCACAAACGTGTCTGAGCTCACGAGCTATGACAGGAAAGTTCTGAAGGAGTACAGCGAGATCTGCGAGACGATTACCGAGAAGCAGAAAGAGGTGAAGAAGGAGGCGGATCAAATCGCCGGTCTTCAGGAACAGAGCAAGAGCAAACGGGAAGAGATACAGAGTCTTGTGGATTCCACTCGTGAAGACGTACAGGAGTATGCGGATTCTCTGGAAGGCGAGCAGAATGCAGCGGCGGATCTTCTGGCAAGTATACAGGAACAGCAGGCCAATATTGACGCGCTGAATGAGAAGGCGGCAGATGAGGTGGCCGCTGCAGATGCGGCAGCAGCGGAAAAGGCGAGAACCTCGACGCAGGTGGCTGTTTCAGAGCAGGAGACCCAGGAGGCTGCTGCTCCGGAATCGAAATCGTCGATGCCGGCATCCGGGAGTAACACGACGTCATCGGCAGGTACGGGTACTGCAGCGGCTGCGGCAACGCCGACGCCGACTGCAGCTCCTGCTCCCACGCAGGCAGCTCCTGCGGAGAGTACGACGACATCGAGTACTTATTCAGGCGCGGCACTTACGGCGGCTGCCGGCCGGATCGAAGGCCCGAGCGGGCAGGAAACCTATTATAACATGGATATGTCTGGTGTCGTCAGCATCATGAGAAGTATGGGCAATACCGATGAGTACTGGGTGCGGTCCGACGGAGTCAAGATGCTTGGAAGTTATGTAATGGTTGCGGCAAATCTAGGTGTCAGACCGAGAGGATCTCTGATCGCGACGAGTCTCGGAATGGGAATCGTGGTCGATACCGGCGGATTCGCTGCCGCGAACCCGACACAGCTTGACATTGCGACAAACTGGTAATTATAAATCGTCATGCCCCGCAGGCAGGGCACCACAATATGCACAAGGAGCTTCTTCGTTTCATGAACGAGGAAGCTCCTTTTCTAAATATACGAGGGAGCTTCTTTTCTAAATATTGTTGGTGATATGAACAAAAAGTAGTATAATTAAAGGAAAACGGGGAAATAGACAGTGTTTAACCCCGTAAACCCAGATGCCCTGCGAGCGGGGCATAACAAACTTTATAAGCTGCGGATTGCTGAGTAAGGAGGGGAAGAAATGTCAAAGAGTATTTTGGTTCTGGTGCCGGTTATCAGTGCTGTTGCACTGATTTTCGCGGCCTGTATGGCAGGATCCGTCAGGAAGGAAGAGGCAGGAACGGAGCGTATGCAGGAAATCGCGGCTGCGATCCGGGAGGGAGCGAGCGCGTTTCTCGCCTCAGAGTACAAGGTACTGGCGGTTTTTGTCGCGGTTCTGTTTTTTATTCTGGGATTTGCACTGCAGAACTGGCTGGAGGCTGTTTGCTTTCTGATCGGAGCGGCATTTTCAGTGCTGGCTGGTTTCTTCGGAATGCGGGTCGCTACGCTGGCCAATGTCCGTACCGCGAATGCGGCAGGGAAATCCGGAATGCCAAAGGCCCTTTCCATTGCGTATCATGGAGGTGCCGTCATGGGTTTCTGCGTGGTTGGTCTTGGTATACTGGGAGCCAGCCTGATCTATCTGATCAGCGGCAATGCGGATGTGCTGTTTGGCTACAGCCTCGGCGCGTCCTCGGTTGCGCTATTTGCACGTGTGGGAGGCGGAATCTACACCAAGGCGGCAGATGTCGGCGCAGACCTGGTCGGAAAGGTTGAGAACAATATCCCGGAGGATGACCCGCGCAACCCGGCGGTGATTGCGGACAATGTCGGAGATAATGTCGGTGATGTGGCCGGTATGGGCGCGGACCTGTTTGAATCCTATGTAGGCGCAGTCGTATCGGCGGTCACGCTTGGAATCGCGTCTTTCGGGGAGGCGGGCGCCTTCTATCCGCTTATGATTGCGGCATGCGGAATAGCCGCTTCTATCATCGGCACTTTCTTTGTCAGAGGAAGAGAGAATGGAAACCCGCAGAAAGCGCTGAACATGGGAAGCTATGTCGCGTATCTGCTGGTTATTATTGCCTCGCTGATTCTCAGCAGGACACTGTTTGGAGGATTCCGGCCGGCAGTTGCGGTGATATTCGGACTTCTCGTCGGGTTTGTGATCGGTCAGATGACAGAGATCTATACTTCGGACAAATACAAATCCGTCCGGAAGATCGCGGAGGAGTCACAGACCGGAGCCGGCACAACCATCATCACAGGACTTGCGGTCGGTATGAAATCTGTCATGGTGCCGATTCTTTGTATCTGTGTCGGTATTTTTGTGTCCTATATCACAGCGGGACTTTATGGGATCGCCCTCGCGGCGGTCGGAATGCTTGCAACGGCCGGAAGTACGATTGCCGTGGATGCATATGGCCCGATTGCGGATAATGCCGGCGGAATCGCCGAGATGTCCGGCATGGATGAGAGTGTCCGTGAGATTACCGATGCCCTGGATTCGGTGGGCAACACGACCGCGGCAATCGGAAAGGGATTTGCGATCGGATCTGCGGCGCTGACGGCACTTGCGCTTTTTGTGTCCTACGCGCAGGCGGTTCATCTTGAGAAAATTGATATCATGGATCCGAAGGTAATCATTGGGCTTTTTATCGGAGGTATGCTGACCTTCCTGTTCTCTGCCTTTACGATGGAATCCGTATCGAAAGCGGCATACAAGATGATCGAAGAGGTGCGCCGGCAGTTCCGTGCGGATCCGGGTATCCTGGCCGGAACAAGCCGTGCGGATTATAAATCCTGTGTCGGGATATCCACACAGGCGGCGCTTCACGAGATGATCCTTCCGGGCATTCTCGCGGCGGCTTCCCCAATCGTGCTTGGGCTGATCCTCGGAACGGATGCCCTGGGAGGCATGCTTGCCGGCGCGCTGCTCACAGGCGTACTGATGGCGATTTTCATGAGCAACGCCGGCGGCGCCTGGGACAATGCGAAGAAATACATTGAAGGCGGAAAGTTCGGAGGAAAAGGCAGTGAGGCGCACAAGGCAGCGGTTGTCGGAGACACCGTCGGCGATCCTTTCAAAGACACGTCAGGCCCGTCGATTAATATTCTTATTAAGCTGATGACGATTGTATCTCTGGTATTTGCGCCGCTGTTTCTTGCTGTGGGAAGTCTGCTGTAATCGATTCCACTTGTATCTTCTCAAACTGCCGGGAACATGATATCATGGATGCAGCATCGTGACGGACAATTGAACGGGCAGGTGACATGGCGGAGAATCCGGCGTCACGGAAGACGATGAGATGTGGCGACAGAAAATCATACAGCCCGAAAAAAGTAGCACAAGAGACGGCCAGGTAGTACAGAGATGTGTACGGATGTACATATCAGAAAGGAAGAAGAATGAAAAGCTTACAGTATACGGTGAAAACCCCTCTCGGAATTCATGCGCGTCCGGCGGCAATGATTGCCCAGGCGTGTACCGCGCTGAAAAGCGAGGTTGTCATAGAATGTGACGGAGAAGTGGCGAGCGGCGACAATGTTCTTCAGATTCTCAAACTTCACGCGGCAAAGGGATCTGTTTTGAATATTACGGCGGAGGGCCCGGATGAAGAGGAAGCCATTGAGAAAATTTCTGATGTGTTTCACGGGATCGCAGCAAAGGATAAGAACGTAGACGTTCTGAAGGTCGCCTTCTTCGGGACAAAGGACTATGACAGAATGTTTTTCAGTCAGCTTGCGAGAGATAAAGGAGAAGGTACTTATAACGTTGAGATCAAGTATTTTAAAGCAAGGCTGACTTCTGAGACGGTACATCTGGCCGAAGGATTTCGTGCGGTATGTATTTTCGTGAACGACGAGGCGCCGCGCGAGGTGGTGGAGGCTCTGAGTCAGTGCGGTGTCCGTCTGATCCTTCTGCGTTGCGCAGGATTTAACAATGTAGACCTGCAGGCGGCAAAGGAGTGCGGAATCACAGTGCTTCGCGTGCCTGCTTATTCCCCTTACGCGGTTGCCGAGCATGCGATGACGATCATTCAGGCGGCGAACCGTCATATTCACAAGGCATACCTGAAGGTGAAGGAGAATGATTTTGCGCTGAGCGGTCTTCTCGGGGTGGACCTTCACAACAAGGTTGCGGGTATCATGGGAACCGGAAAGATCGGCCAGTGCATGGCGAAGATCTGCAAGGGATATGGCATGACGGTGCTCGGATGGGATGCCTTCCCGAATCGCAAGCTGGAAGAGGAGGGCCTGCTCACCTATGTCAGCAAGGATGAACTGCTTCAGAGAGCGGATCTCATTTCTCTGCATCTTCCGCTGATCATGGGAGAAGGCGGGACTTATCACATCATCAATGACGATACGATCGCCATGATGAAGGATAATGTGATGCTCGTGAACACCTCCCGCGGCGGGCTGGTAGACGCGGAAGCTCTGATCCGCGGACTGAAGGCGCAGAAGTTCCACGCAGTGGCGCTCGATGTCTATGAGGGAGAGGATGCCAATGTATACACGAATCATTCCGATGATTTCCTCACAAATGATATCGTGGCTCGGCTCACCATGTTCCCGAACCTGATTCTGACCTCCCATCAGGCATTCTTCACCCGGGAGGCGATGCAGGCAATTGCGGCGATCACAATGGAAAATGCCAGAAACTTCAACGAGCATCTTCCTTACGGTGACGCGGAGTGCCGGGCAAAATAAAAAGCGGATACAGGAACATTGTGTTAAAAATGTATAAAAGGAAAAGCGTCTCCGGAGACGGAGACGCTTTTCGTGTCTGGAAAACAGAAAAAATATGTTTCAATTGTATTAAATTTCATTTGACACGCTTGACAGACTGTGTTATTGTAAAAAATGCACTATTATGGCAACATGTGCCTACCATCCTGAAAACAAAAAAAATTTTGTTCAAATTCACGATTCAGATGGGCATGTATAGTTACCGTCAACGAAGCCCCTCCGGGGGCTTGGGAGACATAATTTATTTTCATATTATATCACAAGGGGTGAAACGTCAATGGAGAAAAACAGGATACGTCTGATCCACAGCGGCAGAAACATTCGCATGACCTACCAGAGACAGAAAGAAGTTCTGGAAATGCCCAATCTGATCGAGGTTCAGAAGGATTCCTATGAGTGGTTCCTGAAGGACGGTCTCAAGGAAGCTTTCGATGACATCTCTCCGATCGAAGATTACGGCGGGAAACTGAGTCTTGAGTTTGTGGACTACCAGCTCTGTGAGGATGATGTAAAGTATTCCATCGAAGAGTGTAAACAGCGTGACGCTACATATGCAGCACCACTTAAGGTAAAGGTACGCCTTTTCAATAAGGAAAAGGATGAGATCAGCGAGCATGAGATTTTCATGGGCGATCTCCCGCTTATGACGGCAACCGGTACCTTCGTCATCAACGGTGCTGAGCGTGTCATCGTCAGCCAGCTGGTGCGTTCTCCCGGAATTTATTACGGCATTGCGCATGATAAGCTTGGTAAAGAGCTTTATTCCTGTACGGTTATCCCGAACCGTGGCGCATGGCTTGAATATGAAACCGACTCCAATGACGTTTTCTGGGTACGTGTGGACCGTACCAGGAAGGTTCCGATCTCCGTACTGATCCGTGCGCTTGGTATCGGAACGAACGCCGAGATCGTTGAGTACTTCGGCGAGGAACCAAAGATTCTGGCAAGCTTTACAAAGGATACCTCTACGAACTATCAGGAAGGCCTTCTTGAACTTTACAAGAAGATCCGCCCCGGTGAGCCGCTCGCTGTGGAGAGCGCCGAGACGCTCATCAATGGCATGTTCTTTGATCCCCGTCGGTATGATCTGGCGAAGGTGGGCCGCTACAAGTTCAACAAGAAGCTTGCTCTTCGGAATCGTATCGCGGGTCATGTACTGGCTGAGGATGTTGTCAATACAGAGACCGGAGAGATCATTGCGGAAAAGGGACAGACCGTCACCCGCGAGATGGCGGATGATATTCAGTATGCTGCAGTTCCGTATGTGTGGATTGAGACACCGGAGCGCAATGTCAAGGTTCTTTCCAACCTTGAAGTGGATATCACCAGATGGGTGGATGTAGATCCGGAGGAAGTCGGAGTAACTGAGGAGGTTTATTACCCGGTTCTCGCTGAGATCCTTTCCGAATATACGGATATTGAAGACATCAAGGACGAGATCCGCGACAGAATCCACGAACTGATTCCAAAGCATATCACGAAGGAAGACATCTTCGCTTCCATCAACTACAATATGCATCTGGAGTATGGCATCGGAAATGACGATGACATTGACCATCTGGGCAACCGGCGTATCCGCTGCGTGGGAGAGCTTCTTCAGAACCAGTACAGAATCGGTCTTTCCAGACTGGAGCGTGTTGTGCGTGAGAGAATGTCCACGCAGGATCTGGATACGATTTCCGCACAGTCTCTGATCAACATCAAGCCGGTTACAGCTGCCGTCAAGGAATTCTTCGGATCCTCGCAGCTGTCCCAGTTCATGGATCAGAACAACCCGCTCGGTGAGCTGACACATAAGAGACGTCTGTCTGCCCTTGGACCTGGAGGACTTTCCAGAGACCGTGCCGGCATGGAGGTGCGTGATATTCATTACACGCATTACGGACGGATGTGTCCGGTTGAGACTCCTGAGGGACCGAACATCGGACTGATCAACTCCCTCGCATCCTATGCGAGAATCAATAAATACGGATTTGTCGAGGCACCTTACCGCCGCATTGACAAGACGGATCCCAAGAACCCTGTTGTCACGAAGGAGGTTGTCTATATGACGGCCGATGAAGAGGACAACTACCATGTGGCGCAGGCGAATGAGCCTCTCGATGAAGATGGACATTTCATTCATCATAACGTATCCGGACGTTTCCGGGCAGAGACTCAGGCTTATGACAGAAGCATGTTTGATTACATGGATGTATCTCCGCGGATGGTATTCTCTGTCGCGACATCGTGCGTACCTTTCCTTCAGAATGATGACCCGACCCGTGCACTGATGGGATCGAACATGCAGCGTCAGGCCGTGCCGCTTCTGTTCACCGAGGCACCTGCTGTCGGAACCGGAATGGAAGAGAAGGCTGCCGTTGACTCCGGCGTCTGCGTTGTCGCAAAGAAGGCGGGAACCATCACGTATTCAACTTCCTACGAGATCCGCATGGATAACGACGACGGAAGCCGCGACGTATATCATCTGATGAAGTTCGAGCGAAGCAACCAGAGCAACTGCTACAACCAGCGGCCGATTGTCTTCAAGGGTGATCATGTGGACGCCGGAGAGGTGATCGCGGATGGTCCTTCCACATCGGGCGGAGAGCTTGCTCTCGGAAAGAACCCTCTGATCGGTTTCATGACCTGGGAAGGCTACAACTACGAGGATGCGGTTCTTCTGTCAGAGCGTCTGGTGCGTGATGACGTGTACACCTCTATTCATATCGAAGAGTATGAGTGCGAGGCCCGCGACACCAAGCTCGGACCGGAGGAGATCACAAAGGATGTTCCCGGTGTCGGCGATGATGCGCTGAAGGATCTGGATGAGCGCGGCATTATCCGCATCGGCGCAGAGGTACGTGCCGGAGATATCCTCGTCGGAAAGGTAACTCCGAAGGGAGAGACCGAGCTGACCGCCGAGGAGCGTCTGCTTCGTGCGATTTTCGGAGAAAAGGCAAGAGAAGTCCGCGACACCTCGCTGAAGGTTCCGCACGGCGAGTACGGTATTGTTGTGGATGCCCGGGTATTCACCAGAGAAAACGGCGATGAGCTGTCCCCCGGTGTGAACCAGGCGGTTCGTATCTACATTGCACAGAAGAGAAAGATTTCTGTCGGTGATAAGATGGCCGGACGTCACGGAAACAAGGGTGTCGTATCCCGCGTGCTTCCAATCGAGGATATGCCGTTCCTGCCGAACGGACGTCCGCTCGATATCGTTCTGAACCCGCTGGGCGTACCTTCCCGTATGAACATCGGACAGATTCTGGAGATACATCTGAGTCTTGCCGCGATGGCGCTTGGCTTTAATATCTCCACGCCGGTATTCGATGGCGCGAATGAGGTGGATATCCAGGATACCCTTGAGCTTGCAAACGACTACGTGAACAGCGAGTGGGATGATTTCTATGAGAAATACAAGGATATCCTCCTGCCGGAGGTTATGCAGTATCTGTCTGATCACAGAGATCACAGGGCACTCTGGAAGGGCGTTCCGATCCGCCGCGACGGAAAGGTTCAGCTCCGTGACGGTCGGACAGGTGAACCGTTTGACGGCCCGACCACAATCGGACACATGCATTACCTGAAGCTGCATCATCTGGTAGACGATAAGATTCACGCACGTTCCACAGGTCCATATTCCCTTGTTACCCAGCAGCCTCTGGGAGGAAAAGCGCAGTTCGGAGGACAGCGTTTCGGAGAGATGGAGGTATGGGCGCTGGAGGCATACGGCGCAGCTTATACACTTCAGGAGATCCTGACCGTGAAATCCGATGATGTCGTTGGACGTGTGAAGACATACGAGGCGATTATCAAGGGTGAAAACATCCCCGAGCCGGGCATTCCGGAGTCCTTCAAGGTTATGCTGAAAGAGCTTCAGTCTCTGGCACTCGATATCCGCGTTCTGGATGAGAACGGAGAAGAGGTCAAGATTATGGAGTCTGTTGACTACGGGAATACAAGCTTCCGCAAGATCATGGAGGATGCAGACCGGTACAACAACAGAGCAGATGACAAGGAACTGAGCGACCACGGATTCGGAAAGCAGGAATTCAAGGACGGTGAGCTCGTTGACAGTGAGAATGATCTCGACGATACCATCACAGACGATGAGGATGAGGAATTTATCGAAAGCCTTGATGACGACATGGATGAATAATTTATTCGTGCCGGGGGTCTGAGAGCGCAGACCCTGCAAGGTGTCTGTCAACCAATGAGTAGTAGATCCGTGCCGCGCCGGATACTTCCGCGGCGCGACGGATTTCATATACATGCTGAAAGGGGTAAATAAATGCCGGAAACAGTTAATAAAGAAGAAGGAACGCATCAGCAGCTGAACTTCGATGCCATTCGCATCGGCCTTGCTTCACCGGATAAGATCCGTGAGTGGTCTCATGGAGAGGTCAAGAAGCCGGAAACGATTAACTATCGTACGCTGAAGCCGGAAAAAGACGGACTGTTCTGCGAGCGGATTTTCGGACCGACCAAGGACTGGGAGTGTCATTGCGGAAAATACAAGAAGATCAGCTACAAGGGTGTGATCTGTGACCGATGCGGCGTAGAGGTTACGAAGTCATCTGTCCGCCGGGAGCGTATGGGCCATATCGAGCTGGCAGCGCCCGTATCCCACATCTGGTACTTCAAGGGGATTCCTTCCCGTATGGGCCTGATCCTGGATCTGTCTCCGAGAACACTGGAGAGAGTGCTGTATTTTGCAAGCTATATCGTACTTGATCCCGGTGATACCAAGCTGATGAAGAAACAGATTCTCTCAGAACGCGAATACAGTGAGGCGCTTGAGACGTACAGACCGGATGAGTTCCGTGTCGGAATGGGAGCTGAGGCAATCAAGGAGCTTCTCTGTGAGATCGATCTGGACAAGGAATACGAAGAACTGACAACAGAGCTGGAGCAGGCAAGCGGTCAGAAGAGAGCCCGTATCATCAAGAGACTTGAGGTGGTAGAAGCCTTCCGTGAGTCCGGAAACCGTCCGGAGTGGATGATTCTGGACTGCGTACCGGTTATTCCGCCGGATCTTCGTCCGATGGTACAGCTCGATGGCGGAAGATTCGCGACCTCCGATCTGAACGATCTTTATCGCAGAATCATCAACCGGAACAACCGTCTGAAGAGACTTCTGGATCTGGGAGCTCCGGATATCATCGTCAGAAATGAGAAGAGAATGCTTCAGGAGGCGGTAGATGCGCTGATCGATAACGGACGAAGAGGAAGACCGGTTACAGGCCCGGGAAACCGCGCGCTGAAATCTCTGTCCGACATGCTGAAGGGAAAGAACGGACGGTTCCGTCAGAACCTCCTCGGAAAACGTGTCGATTATTCCGGACGTTCCGTTATCGTCAATGGACCGGAACTGAAGATTTATCAGTGTGGTCTTCCGAAGGAAATGGCCATTGAGCTGTTCAAGCCGTTTGTCATGAAGGAACTTGTATTCAGACAGATGGCACACAATATCAAGAACGCCAAGAAGATGGTGGAAAAGCTTGATCCGCAGGTCTGGGATGTACTGGAAGATGTCATCAAGGAGCACCCGGTTATGCTGAACCGTGCGCCTACACTGCATCGTCTCGGTATTCAGGCATTTGAGCCGATTCTGGTCGAAGGAAAGGCAATCAAGCTTCATCCGCTGGTATGTACCGCATTCAATGCCGACTTTGACGGTGACCAGATGGCCGTGCATCTTCCGCTGACACAGGAGGCGCAGGCAGAGTGCAGATTCATGCTTCTCTCCCCGAACAACCTGCTGAAGCCGTCTGACGGTGGAGTCGTTGCCGTTCCATCTCAGGATATGGTTCTCGGAATCTATTACCTGACACAGGAACGTCCCGGAGAGATCGGAGAGGGAACCTTCTACAAAGATCTCAACGAGGCACTGCTCGCTTATGAAAACGGATACATCAAGTATCAGACAATCATCAAGGTCCGCCGCTATGGAAAGGACGCTGAGGGAAATGAGATCTCCAAGGTGGTCGAGACGACACTCGGACGTCTGATTTTCAACGAGATCATTCCGCAGGATCTGGGATACGTGGATCGTTCTGTGCCGGGCAATGAGCTTCTTCCGGAAATTGATTTCATGGTGAAAAAGGGAGATCTGAAGAAGATTCTGGAGAAGGTCATCAACACCCACGGTGCGACCAGAACCGCTGAGGTTCTCGATGCCGTGAAGGCAATGGGATATCATATTTCGACCCGCGCAGGAATGACGGTATCCATCTCGGATATGACCGTTCCGAAGGAAAAACCGGAGCTGCTTGAGGAGGCGGAGAAAACCGTCGACAAGATCACCCGCAACTACAAGCGTGGACTGATCACGGATGAAGAGCGCTATAAGGAAGTAATCTCCACATGGGAGGAAGTCGATAATCATCTGACCAAGCTTCTTCTGAGCGGACTTGATAAGTACAATAATATCTTCATGATGGCGGATTCCGGAGCCCGTGGTTCTGATAAGCAGATCAAACAGCTGGCAGGTATGCGAGGCCTGATGCAGGATACAACCGGTCATACCATCGAGCTGCCGATCAAGTCAAACTTCCGTGAAGGTCTGGATGTACTGGAGTATTTCATGTCGGCACATGGAGCCCGTAAGGGTCTTTCCGATACCGCGCTTCGTACCGCCGATTCCGGATATCTGACCCGTCGAATGGTCGATGTATCACAGAACCTGATGATCCGCGAGCCGGACTGCTCCGTCAACCGCAAGGAAATTCCGGGAATCTGGGTCGAGGCGTTCACCGAGGGCAAGGAGATGGTTGAGTCTCTGGAAGAGCGCATCACCGGCCGTTTCTCCTGCTATACGATCAAGGACAAGGACGGAAATGTGATTGTAAAGGCAAATCACATGATCACACCGCGCCGTGCGGCTAAGGTTGTGTCTGACGGTGTGGATGAGAATGGAAATCCGATCACAAGAGTGAAGATCAGAAGCATTCTTACCTGCCGTTCGCATCTTGGCATCTGCTCAAAGTGCTATGGCGCGAACATGGCGACCGGAGAAGTTGTTCAGGTCGGCGAGTCTGTCGGAATCATCGCAGCGCAGTCCATCGGTGAGCCTGGTACACAGCTTACCATGAGAAACTTCCACACCGGTGGTGTTGCAGGTACCGCTGATATTACACAGGGTCTTCCCCGTGTCGAGGAGCTTTTCGAGGCCAGGAAGCCGAAGGGACTTGCTATCGTTACAGAGATGTCAGGTACCGCGCAGCTTAAGGATACAAAGAAGAAACGTGAGATCGTCGTAACCGATAAGGAAGGCAATTCAAAGACGTACCTGATCCCTTACGGAACAAGGCTGAAGAAGGAGCTTGAGGATGCTGACGCCACCAAGGAAGTAGAGGCAGGCGATCCGCTTACCGAAGGTTCCATCAACCCGCATGATCTTCTCCGTATCAAGGGAGTTGAGGCCGTTCAGAATTATCTGCTCGGAGAGGTTCAGCGTGTATACCGTCTGCAGGGTGTTGATATCTGCGATAAGCACATCGAGGTTATCGTTCGTCAGATGCTGAAGAGAGTCCGCGTGGAAGAGGGCGGCGACACCGGCCTGCTTCCGGGCAAGATGATGGATTATCTTGACGTTCTGGATATGAACGAAAAGATGGAAGAGGAAGGCAAGGAGTGCGCGACCTACGAGAGACTGCTTCTCGGTATCACAAAGGCATCTCTTGCGACAGATTCCTTCCTGTCCGCTGCATCCTTCCAGGAGACTACCCGTGTTCTCACCGACGCCGCAATCAAGGGCAAGGTGGATCACCTGATCGGTCTGAAGGAGAACGTAATCATCGGAAAACTGATCCCTGCAGGAACCGGCATGAAATATTACCGAAACCTGAAACTGGATACCGATGCGGAGATCGAAGCCGAGAAGGCTGCAAAGGCACTTGCAGCAGCGGCTGACAGTAATACGGAAGAGGATACCGCGCCGGTGAAGGAAGAAATTCCGGAAGATCAGGAAAATGAATCAATCACAGACGTAGACGTAGATGAGCCCGCTGAGAACGAAAATACAGAGGACAATACACCTGTGACTACAGAATAAATAAGTCTTCAGTCGGTCTGTTTCTGCGACTGTAAAAAAAGGCCTTGGATGCATGCCGGATAAAATCGGAGCACCAGGGCCTTATTGCAGTATGTGGAACGATTTATCATATGTGGACCAGACAAATGCGCATGACGATCATATCAGGCTATGGAAACATGCAAATTATTTATCCTATGTGTTGCCAGGTAAATGGGCATGACATTTTTCTCAGGGAAGGAAGAAGGGCATGAATTACAAAGTAATCCGAAGCCGGAAGAGACGAAAATCCCTGAGCCTTCAGATCACTCCGGATGCCGGAATTGTGGTGCGCGCGCCATATTTTGCTACGAATGATGAAATCCGGAGATTTGTGGAGGCCAACCAGGGCTGGATCGAGCGCAACGCCGCTAGGATGGAGAAGAGAAAAGAAGAGCTGGCGCGGAATCCGTACGGAAGAATTACGGAGGATGAAATCCGTAAATTATCGGAACTCGCAGCGCGTACCATCCCCCCAAGAGTGGCTGTTTACGCAGCCGAGATCGGAGTGACCTACGGAAGGATTACCATAAGGAACCAGAAGACGCGCTGGGGAAGCTGCTCCGCGAAGGGAAATCTGAATTTTAACTGTCTGCTGATGCTTGTTCCGCCGGATGTGCAGGATTATGTGATCGTTCATGAGTTGTGCCATAGAAAGCAGATGAATCATTCCCGTCTGTTCTGGAATGAGGTCGAGAAAATTCTTCCGGATTACAGAGAAAGGGACCGGTGGCTGAAGGAAAATGGAGGCCAGCTGATTGCTCGGACGCGGATGGAATGAGCCATATATGGATGTGTTTATTCATGAACAGAACCGCAGAAAGTGTTCTGGAATAAACCCGGAAGATGAAGTATGATAATGAATAGGCTTTGGCTTTGAGGGCCTGAGAGTAAAAGAAATATAGAGTAAAAGGATTTTTGAAAGAATAGAAAACAGGAGGTTTGAAATATGAAACCATATGCAGTCGGAGTAGACGTAGGGGGAACTACAGTCAAGATTGGAATTTTTCGTACTTCCGGAGATCTGCTTTTGAAATGGGAGATTGTGACGGACAAGAAGGACGGGGGACGCAATATTCTTCCGGACATTGCAGACTCAATCAAGAGCATGCTGTCAAATAAGGGAATCGGTCTGGATGAGATTCAGGGAGTCGGAATCGGCATTCCGGGAGCAATCCTGAACAGATCGATCGTGAACCGCGCAGTCAACCTAGGATGGGATGTCGTTCCGGTAAAGGATCAGCTGGAACAGCTTTTTGACGGCAAGATCAATGTACTGGTAGGAAATGACGCAAATGTCGCCGCGCTAGGAGAAATGTGGCAGGGCGGCGGAAAAGGGTTCAAGGATATCGTAATGGTGACACTCGGAACCGGTGTCGGCGGAGGAATCATCATCAACGAGCAGATTCTGGACGGAACCTTCGGCGCTGCGGGAGAGATCGGACACATGCCGGTGAATCCGCAGGAGACAAGAGTCTGCGGATGTGGCAAAAAGGGTCATCTGGAGCAGTATGCGTCCGCAACCGGAATTGCCAATACGGCAAAGGCTGTCGTTGCCTCCACGAAGGAAGAGACGGAGCTGAAAGGGCTGGACAGTATCACGGCAAAGGATGTTTTTGATGCTGCCAAGAGAGGAGACAAGGTGGCTCTTGAAATCGTCGATTACACTGCGGAGATACTGGGCAGAGGTCTCGCGATGGTTGCGGCTGTCGTCGATCCACAGGCGTTTGTGATCGGTGGAGGTGTCTCAAAGGCAGGCCCGATTCTCACAGACTCCATTCAGAAGTATTACAGAAAGTATGCCTTTCATGCATCTGAGGACACAAAGTTCGTCCTTGCCACGCTCGGAAATGACGCGGGCATTTACGGAGCGGTACGGATGGTTCTGTGACATGGCGGGACATCAGCGGGATCCTTATAGTTCCAGCCCGCGTGGTTTTTCTGTGACACGGTGGGATATCAGCAGGATCGCAGCAATTCCAATGTGCGTGTTTTTTTCGTGACATCAGTAAGAGACTCGGGAATGGCGTACATCGTTGAAATGAGAAAAGAACTTACAGGAGCAGAATTTGTATGAAGAAAATCGCAGGATACATTCTGGCGGCGCTGGTCGCGGCGGGCTCGGCGTTTATCTTCCTCAGGATGAAGATTTACAAAAAAATAAAAGTATTCAGGAAAAAAGAGGGATAATGATTTACATCGGAAACCATGTATCGATCTCAAAGGGGTACCTCTCGATGGGAAAAATGGAAGAAAGGCTCGGCGGGAATACATTCGCCTTCTTTACCAGAAACCCGCGAGGGGGCAGGAGCAGTGAAGCGGACCCGGAGGACATAGCAGCGCTTAGAGATTTTCTTTCGGCGCATTCCTTCGGCAGGCTGGTGGCGCACGCGCCCTATACAATGAATCTGTGTTCCGCAAAAGAGGATATCCGCGAGTACTCCGAGAACATATTTCGGGAAGATTTACAGAAAATGGAACTTCTGCCCGGACAGTTCTTTAATTTTCATCCGGGATCCCATCTGAAGCAGGGGTACGAAAGGGCTGCGGATGAAATTGCTGATGTTCTGAACCGGACGATTTCAGCCGATCAGACGACTACGGTTCTTCTGGAAACAATGGCCGGGAAAGGCACAGAAGTCGGACGCAGCTTTGAGGAATTAAAGGGAATCTTTGACAGGACAGAGCGGAAGGAGAAGATCGGTGTATGCTTTGATACCTGCCATGTCTGGGATGCCGGATACGATATCGTGAATGATCTGGACGGGGTTCTCCGGCATTTTGATGACGTGATAGGTCTGAACCGGCTATTTGCGGTTCACCTGAATGACAGCAAGAATGAATGCGGCTCTCATAAGGACCGTCACGAGAAGATCGGCCTCGGGAAGATCGGAGAGGAAGCTCTGATGCGGGTGGTGAATCACCCGCTTTTGCAGAACAGACCATTCATTCTGGAGACGCCGAATGATGACGAAGGTTACCGGAAAGAGATCGCCCTGGTGAAACAGGCAAATCAGGAGGCGTGAAAAGCTGCGGATTGCTCCGCAGCTTTTATGACGTAAAGAGTTATATGATTACATGTGACGCGCAGATTTGTCAGTCGCGTCCAGAGTACAGATTTATTGATTTCATCTGAAGTACAGAGTTATGCGATTTCGTCTAACGTGTGGATCTGCCGATTCCGTCTGAAGTACAGACTTACCCGATTACGTCGGACATGTCATACATGCCGGCGGGCTTTCCGGCAAGGAATTTGGCTGCCTCAACCGCGCCTTTCCCGAAGATGGCACGGGAGTAGGCGGTATGCCGGAATTCAATCACCTCATCCTGCCCTGCAAACATGACGGTGTGATCGCCGACGATGGAGCCGCCTCGAACCGAAGAAATACCGATTTCCTTCGGGTCTCTCTTTTCGTGGCGGTCATGACGGCTGAATACGAAGTGATATTCATTGTCTAGAGCCTCGTTCATGCTTTCGCCGAGCGCCAAAGCTGTTCCGCTCGGAGCATCGATCTTTCGGTTGTGGTGTGCTTCCACGATTTCCATATCGTAACCCGCGGGAGCCAGAAGAGCAGCAGCCTCCTTTACAAGCTTCATCAGCAGATTGATGCCGACAGACATATTCGCGGAGCGGAGGATCGGGATGATTTTGCTGCATTCGGCCACCTTCGCGAGGGTCTCCTCCGTGAGAGCGGTGGTGCAGAGAACCAGGGGAAGTCTGCGGTCTACACAGAAATCCAGAAGGGCGTCTGTTGCCCGGAAATTTGAAAAATCAATGACAGCATCTGCTTCAACGCTGCAGTCAGCAGGACTGGAAAAAATCGGATACTCACGGACATTATTTGCCGGAGCGATATCAATACCTGCTGCTATAACAGTCTCGGAATCTGCGTTCAGGATGTCAGTCAGAACCTGTCCCATATGTCCGTTGCATCCGCTCAGAATCACCTTTACCATTTCTTTCTCCTTTTTCACAGCTTATTCTTTCAGAACTTTTCCGTTTTCAGATCCAAAGAGATTTATTTTACCTTGATTCCGAAGTCAATCAATGATTTTCTGAGCCGCTCAGTGTCCGCCTCGGATCCCATACCGTAGAGCGGTCCGCGGAGAGGACCAACCTCTTTGCCCATCATGTTCAAGGCAACCTTAACCGGGATCGGGTTCACCTCACAGAAGAGAGAGTCGATCAGGTCGATGGCATTCAGCTGCATCGCACAGGAACCCTTGGTATCGCCGTTCAGGTATTTCCAGCACATCTCATGGGTATATCCGGGCGCGACATTTGAGAGAACGGAGATTACGCCGAGGCCGCCGAGAGACATAATCGGAACAACCTGATCGTCATTTCCGGAGTAAATATCCAGAGCATCACCGGCAAGAGATTTTGTCTTCGCAATCTGGGAAAGATTGCCGCTTGCAGCCTTGATTGCCACGATGTTCTTTACATTCTTTCCAAGGTAGGCTGCTGTCTCCGGGAGAATATTGCAGCCGGTTCTGGAAGGAACGTTGTACATGATGATCGGTGTGTGTACCGATTCCGAAACCTCAGTGTAATGGCGGATCAGGCCTGCCTGCGTCGCCTTGTTGTAATATGGGGTGACGACGAGAAGCCCGTCGACTCCGGCTTTTTCAGCTTCTGTAGAAAGGTAAATCGCGGTTTTGGTGCTGTTGGATCCGGTTCCGGCAACAACCGGAATTCTGTGATTGACGGTCTCCACACAGTGGCGGATAGTGGCGATATGTTCCTCCTCAGAGAGTGTAGCAGACTCGCCGGAGGTGCCGCAGATGACGATGCAGTCGGTTCCCTCCGCGATATGCCACTCGATCAGTTCATCGAGTTTATCATAATTAACAGTTTCGTCGTCATTCATAGGGGTGACGAGAGCGACACCGGCTCCTTTAAAAATTGCCATGACAGATCCTCCTTGATTTGGGTTAGAAATTGATTCTTCACGTTGCCAGTCTGTGTACTTGTAACTGCGTACACAGTTTCGCACAGTCGTGTCTGTACATCGATGTCTGTGCATCCATATCTATGCATCTATGTCAGTGCATCGATATCTGTGCATCCATGTCAGTGTGTTGATATCTGTGCATCTATGTCAGTGCATTGCTAGCTGTGCATCAATATCTGTGCATCTATGTCAGTGCATTGATATCCGTGCATTCATATCTGTGGGATAGATGCATCAGTGTATGTGAACAATGCCTTGAGACAAAAAATATGCGCCGCCGGAATGGCGCCGCCTGACATTCTGATGAAGCAGATCCGCCCGGGGCGTAAAAACCGTTACCGGAATGCAGCCGGCGATCATGATTCATCGTATATGTATCTGCGGATAGCGCTCCATCTGACGATGACAGTCATAAACCTGTTCGATTCATGCCCAAGAAAAAGAAAGCAGAGATCCCTTCCTTTCGGCGTATGTCCCTTTCTCCGCGTCTTCCCCTGCACTCTGCTGCATCGAACCGGATACTCTTGAGATACGCAACCTCTATCACATATAAAGCGATTATATCGTCTGCATAAATGCTTGTCAAGATAACGAAAAGACGAT
Source organism: Bilifractor sp. HCP3S3_D3 (assembly GCF_052063915.1). NCBI lineage: Bacteria > Bacillati > Bacillota > Clostridia > Lachnospirales > Lachnospiraceae > Bilifractor > Bilifractor sp. HCP3S3_D3. The sequence continues at coordinate 273,222 of NZ_JBQHWP010000001.1, read as the reverse complement.
TATCGTTCAATCTGTTCAAAAAAGTTCGTGGAAACCGCATAAAATCAGACCTTTGCAGACTACACAAAGGGAAAATGTTGTGATATAATTTCGTGGTTGCAGATAGTGAAAAAATATACAGAGTTGCCCCGTTTCAGGGGTCAGGCAGTGAGATCTGCCCGGGTTCGGCAGAAGAAAAGCTTGAATATTTGAATCCGGAGGCAGGTTTTCCCAGGAACAATGTCCGCGAGACCGGGAACGGGTTTTCCAAGGGACAATGTCCGGGAGAGCAGACGAACGTTGATGCTGCCGGCATTAGATGTGAGGTTAAAGATTATGAAAATTACCAGAAACGATATCCGTAACGTTGCCATTATTGCCCATGTCGATCACGGCAAGACAACGCTGGTAGATAAATTGCTGAGACAGAGCGGAGTATTCCGGGATAATCAGCAGGTACAGGAAAGAGTCATGGACTCCGGCGCAATCGAAAAGGAGCGGGGAATCACCATTCTGTCCAAGAATACTGCGGTTCAATATAAGGACACCAAGATCAATATCATCGACACACCCGGACATGCTGATTTCGGCGGTGAGGTAGAGCGTGTACTGAAGATGGTAAATGGCGTTATCCTTCTGGTAGATGCGTTTGAAGGGCCGATGCCGCAGACACGTTTTGTCCTTGAGAAGGCTCTGGCACTGAATCTGAAGGTTGTGGTCTGCATCAATAAGGTAGACCGTCCGAACGCGCGCCCGACTGAGGTGGTGGACGAGGTCCTCGAGCTTCTGATGGATCTCGGAGCTTCCGATGAGCAGCTCGACGCTCCCTTCCTCTATGCTTCCGCGAGAGACGGATGGTGCACCAACGAGCTCGATGACGAGAGAAAGGACATGACACCACTGTTCGAGGCAATCCTGAAATATATTCCTGCTCCGACAGGTGACCCGGATGCCGGTATTCAGATGCTGGTATCTACCATCGATTACAATGAGTATGTCGGCCGGATCGGAATCGGTAAAATCGACAATGGAACATTGTCTCTGAATCAGGAAGTCCTTCTGATGAATCATCATGATCCGGACAAGAAGGCACGGGTAAAGATCAGCAAGATGTATGTCTTCGACGGACTGAAGAGAGTTGAGGTTGAAAAGGCAACGGTAGGAGAGATCGTAGCGGTATCCGGTATCGCGGATCTGCATATCGGAGATACGCTCTGCGATCTGGAGAACCCGCAGCCGATTCCATTCCAGAAGATTGAGGAGCCCACGATTTCCATGAATTTCGTGGTCAACGATTCACCTCTTGCAGGAACCGAGGGAACCTATGTTACTTCCCGGCACCTTCGCGACCGTCTGTTCCGTGAGCTGAACACCGATGTGTCGCTCCGGGTTGAGGAGACAGATTCTGCGGACTGCTTTAAGGTATCCGGACGAGGCGAGCTTCACCTGTCGGTTCTGATCGAGGAGATGAGACGTGAGGGCTACGAATTCGCGGTCAGCAAGGCAGAGGTTATTTACAGGTACGATGAACGCGGCAGGAAGCTGGAGCCGGTGGAGCTGGCATACATCGATGTGCCGGATGAGTATTCAGGGGCTGTGATTCAGTCGCTGAGCGAGCGGAAGGGCGAGCTTCAGGGAATGAGCGTCGGCGAGAACGGTATTACCCGTCTGGAGTTCAGCATTCCTTCGAGAGGCCTGATCGGTTTCCGCGGAAACTTCATGACGATGACAAAAGGAACGGGAATCCTGAACACGATTTTTGATGATTATGCACCGTACAAGGGTGATATTGTGTTCCGTAAACAGGGATCTCTGATCGCCTTTGAGCCAGGAGTATCCGTTGCGTACGGTCTGTTTGCGGCACAGCAGAGAGGAACGCTGTTCATCGGACCGGGTGAAAAGGTTTACGCGGGAATGGTTGTCGGTATGTCTTCCAAGCCGGAGGATATTGAGCTGAACGTCTGCAAGACCAAGCACCTGACCAACACCCGTACCTCTTCATCAGACGAGGCGCTCGTGCTGACGCCTCCGATGATTCTCTCTCTCGAGCAGGCACTGGAATTCATAGACAGTGACGAGCTTTTGGAGGTAACTCCGAAGAGTCTTCGTATTCGTAAGCGTCAGCTTGATTCCAGACTCAGAAAGCGCGAGGGAATCAGAAAGAACGGATAATAAGAGCCGGCCACAGATACAGGCAGGCAGCAGCAAAGAAAAACGAGACGGCCGGAACATTTTCCCGAGCAGGAAATGTTCCGGCCGTCTCGTTCTGTTTCTGCGTTTTGGACAGAAGACTGCTTTGCGCATTGTACCATTTGACGAATCCAGGAGCATCGATTTGTTGCTGTTTTCGCGCAGCTGACAGGGCGCGGTGCAGGCAAGCAGCTCAGGCGCTGACAGGGCGCCGCATTCGCAAGCACCCCCGATGCTGTGAGCTCGCTTATGACTATAGGAATGAGATGCATCTGGCCACGGATCAGATTTTCTCGTGATTCTCGAATTTTTTCAGAACCTTCTGGATACGGTCTACCGGGTCCAGAAGACTGCTGATGGAAGCGTCGTGATTCAGTGTATCGATCAGAAGTGCTATGTATTTGCTCATATCACAGCTGATATAATATGGCCGCTGCAGAAGCTCCGGTCTCTGGTATACGAGGTTTGTTGTGACAAGCTTTGTGAACACTCCCTTGCGGTAGGCCTCATCAAAGCTGTCGAGTCCGTTCGTGAACAGACCGAAGGTGGCACACATGTAGATGTTCTTCGCCCCGCGTTCCTTGAGCAGAGAGGCAACTTCAATCATGCTGTCTCCGGAGGAGATCATGTCGTCGATGATGATCATGTCCTTGCCCTTTACGTCAGCCCCGAGAAATTCATGGGCGACGATCGGGTTCCTGCCATCGATAATGGTGGAATAATCACGGCGCTTATAGAACATACCCATATCGACACCGAGGTTATTGGCGATGTAGATTGCTCTCGCCATGCCGCCCTCATCCGGGCTGATGCACATCAGGTGATCGGAATCGATTTTCATGTCAGGTTCCGCGTGCCGGAGGATGTTCTTGATGAACTGGTAGGATGCGGAGATGGTCTCAAATCCGTGAAGCGGGATCGCGTTCTGTACACGAGGGTCGTGAGCATCGAAGGTGATGATATTTTCAACGCCCATTCCGACCAGTTCCTTGAGACCAAGGGCACAATCCAGGGACTCACGGCCGGAACGCTTGTGCTGACGGCTCTCATAGAGGAAAGGCATGATCACGTTGATTCTTCTTGCCTTTCCGCCGATTGCAGCGATCGCCCGCTTAAGATCCTGAAAGTGGTCGTCCGGAGACATGTGATTGACATAGCTGCCGAGCTTATAGGTCAGAGAGTAGTTGCAGACATCAACGAGAAGGTAGATATCGTCTCCGCGGACGGACTCGCCGATGACTCCCTTTGCTTCTCCTGAACCAAATCTGGGAATGTCGCAGGGAATAATATATGAACTTCTCTCGTATCCCTCGACAGCTGATGAGGTCTTGTGATCCGATTCCCGGTCTCTTCTCCACTGCACGAGATAATCATTCACCTTGCTGCCGATCGTTGTACAGCTTTTTAACGGAATGATCCCGAGGCGTCCGACCGGAAGGGAGTCATAGTAATTGTCGTTTCTGTTTGCCATATCTGAAATTCCTCCTTAACACTGCAGGTTTCAATTCACATTATTCTGAAGTCTGATTCTGACGCCGGTCCGGACCTTCGGTGGAAAGCCTTTTGCGGATCCGGATGTCCTCTCCGGAAATATGAATCAGACGGTACGAACCCATTATACGTGAAAAAGTACGTTCTGAGAAGGCTTCCCGGACCTTCATAATGGAAAGGTTTGTGGAGATGATCGTTGATTTTTTCTGAAGAATCCGCTCGTTGACGATGAGGAAAAGCTCGGATGTCACAAAATTATTCAGCATTTCCGTGCCGAGGTCGTCTATGATCAGAAGATCACAGGCGTACACAGTCTCATACGTCTCCTTCAGATCTTCTTCAGAATGAAATTTGTATCTGCTCATGAGATCAAAGAGATCATATGCCGTCAGATACAGGACGCTGCACCCGAGATCCAGAACCCCCTTCGCAATGGCGTGGGAGAGATGTGTTTTTCCGACCCCCACATCGCCGTAGAAGAAAAGATTTTCCGGCGTGCCCCTTCTGTGGTTCTGCCGGAAGTCCCTCACAAAATTTCGGGAAACCGCGAGAGCATTCTCTGCTTCCCAGTAGAAGGATTTCTGATTTACCTTATTAAAGGAATCTGTCGGGTAGTATTTCAGTGAAAAATTATCAAAGGTGTCGGATTCCAGAACATCCTTGAGATTTGAGGCAGAATAGAGCAGATCAATCTCAAGCTGGCGGAAACAGCTGCATTTGCGGTCCCCGACATATCCGGTGTCGTGGCAGAGAGGACAGTCGTACCGTGGCTCCAGGTAGTCCTCGGGATAGCCGTTCGAGAGGAGGAGCGCACGACGCTCCTCGGCAAGATCCTGAATAGCCCGGTCGGTATCGAGATCACTGCCCTTCGGATCCCCCAGGAGAAAGAGGGCCTTACGGACCGATACGGAGGCAACTTCGGCATCGATCTCGGGGAGACGAGGGATCTTTGCATAAACCTCCTCTTTCCGACGGTCAAGGTCGCGCCGGCTTTTCAGCTGCTTCTGGCTGTAGATACGCATAATAGCATCATATTGTGAATTGGACAGAGGCATATTCCCTCCTCTCTGTGCCTGGCTTCAGGCGCGGATGCAGAGGAAGCCCGGAGATTACTCCGGTGTTTCCGACTGCTGGTTCAAAAGAAGCTCCTGCTCAAGACGGTCGAAGTCGTAATCGCGCTGGTGGAAGTTCTCGTTGAAGCGTGTCGAAGATTTTGCGGGCTCTCTTCCCTGACGGGTTTGCGATGGAGCCGCGTTCCCGGATTCGGAAGATGCATGGGACTGGCGATAGGCGGAATCGAGCTTCTGAATATCGTCCGGCGTGTGGACGCCTGCCTTGTTCCAGTCGGAGAGAATGCGGTCTGCGTAGGAAAAAGAAGGCTGTCCGGTCTGCCGGATGGTCCGGCTGGCTGCTTCGCGGATCAGATCCATCGGCATTGCGTATTCCTTCAGCCATTTGTCCATCATCTTTATCTCATCGGGAATCGGATTGCGGTTCCGGATGCCGAAGGCACGAAAAATCGCGAAGTACCTGTCCTTCCAGGAACTGGAATATTCCTTCGCGGCCTGTACGGTCGTGAGCTTCTCATCGTTCCATGCGAGCCCGACCTTTTCAATGTAATTCATGTTCCGGCCGCCCCGCGATACGCAGTATTCCACCAGGTAGTCGATCAGATCAACCGGAAAATGAAGAACATCGTAGAAATACAAGATCCGGCGCATATCTGTTGCACTCAGGGGATGACCGATATACTGTTCAGTGAAGAAAAGAATCTGCTGTACATCCTCATTGTCTTTGATTTCCTTTGCCCGGGCAGAGGAAATCTGTGCGGGAGCCGTTTTTTTCTCAGGGGGTTCGGGTGCTTTTCTCTCTGAGGGCTCCTCCGGTACATACTGAGTCTTCTGCAGTGAAGGCTGAAGGGGGAGAAGTTCGATCTTCTCAAGCTCCCGTTCTTTCCCCCGGTAAGAGAGATTTAGAAGCCCGGCCTGCTGCCAGTAGCGGAGCGCGCGGAGAACATCCTTTTCCGTGCACGAAAAAACATCTGCAAGGGAGGAGAGCGTAGGATTGAAATCCTGCCGGTGGACACTCCGGAGCAGATACAGATAGATTTTCACAAAGTCCCCATTGGCACGGGGCATATAATAATCGATAAAGTCGTCTGCCAGAAGTGTCATTCCGGCAAGACGACTGTCCTTAATGGTTAACAAACCCATAGTATTTCACCTGCGTCAGTCGATCAGATCCTCTCCGACCTGAACAATATTTCCCGCTCCCATGGTGATCACAAGATCGCCGTCCTTGACATTCGCGCGCAGGAAGTCTTCGATCTCCTCGAAGGACGGAAAATAGTCACAGTCAGTTCCCAACTTCTGGATCTCCGCCTGAAGATCCCTGGAGGAAACACCGTAGATGTCAAGCTCGCGCGCTGCGTAGATATCCGCGAGCACCACATGATCCGCAATGGAGAGTGCCTCTGCAAACTGCGGAAGAAGTGCCTTTGTCCTTGTGTAGGTGTGGGGCTGGAATACACACCAGATCGTTTCGTGGGGAACACGCTCCGCGGTGTGCAGGGTCGCTTTGATCTCGGTCGGATGATGTGCGTAATCGTCGATGACGGTGGCTCCGCACTTCATTTTGCCCTTGTACTCAAAACGACGGTTCGTGCCGTGAAAGCTCTCGAAGCCATTCTCGATGGTAGCGGCATCGATACCGAGCTCTCTGGCGAGGGCAATGGCGGCAAGTGCGTTGCTGACATTGTGCTGTCCGGGCACCTGAAGCGAGAAATTGCCGATGGGGTTGCCCTTGTACAGAGCACGGAAAGAGGCATTCCCCCGCTTGTCATAGGTCACGAGATCTGCGGTATACTCTCCTTTGTTGCTCATGGAGTAGGTGATGATCTTGCAGGTAAGCCCCTTGGTGATCATCTTGCATGCCGGATCATCGGCATTGATGATCAGCACTCCGTCGTCCGGGAGAAGCTCCGCAAACTTCCGGAAGGAATGACGGATATCGTCCAGATCCTTGAAAAAATCCAGATGATCCGCATCAATGTCGAGAATGATGCTGATCTTCGGGAAGAAACTGAGGAAGCTGTTGGTATATTCGCATGCCTCCATCAGAAATGTATTGTTGCTTCCGATTCTGTAATTGCCTTTGATCAGAGGCAGTATACCGCCGACGGAGATCGTCGGATCCATATCGGCCGCCATGAGAATGTGTGCAGCCATGGAAGTTGTCGTGGTCTTACCATGGGTTCCGGAGACGCAGATCGGAATCTTATAGTTCTTCATCATCTGTCCTAGGAGCTGCGCCCTGGTGAGGAGCGGGATTTTCTTCGCGACCGCAGCGGCATACTCCGGATTGCTCGGATGGATTGCTGCTGTGTATACAACGACATCAATGCCATCGGTAATGTTTTCGGCTGCCTGCTGATAAGCAATTCTGGCACCAGCCGCCTGCAGACGATCGGTCAGCTCTGATTCGTGGGAATCAGAACCGGAAACGACGAAGCCCTCCTTCAGGAGAATTGCGGCAAGTCCGCTCATGCTGATTCCGCCGATGCCGATGAAGTGGACATGTGACGGTTTATCAAAATTTATTTTATACATAGTATGGAAAACTCCTTTTATATGCGAGAGACGCATCCGGGGCAGAATACACCTCAGATCGGTTCTGCTTATATGCGAAAAGTAAGACGCATCCGGCCGCAGAACATCTCACAGATGATTTCTGTATATGTGCGAAAAATGAGAAGCACCCGACCGCAGAATCTCTCAGATTATTTCTGCCGATACAGCGTATCAATTATACCCTTGCGCCCTTAATATTTCAAGCAGACGCCTGAGGTGATAATGACGAATTTCGCACAGCACATACAATACTGATATGCACTGTTTTCGGCAAAAGTTATAAAAAACCGACAAATAGAATTGGAAAATTATTTAAAATGTTCACTTTTGAAAATGACTATGATATAATCTTTTTATCGATATAATCTTTTCAAGACAAGAGGTGATTCCATGGTCAAAAAAGAAATGATCGCCATGATCCTCGCGGGCGGACAGGGAAGCAGACTCGGTGTGCTTACTTCGAAGGTTGCAAAGCCTGCGGTGGAATTCGGCGGTAAATACAGAATCATTGATTTCCCTCTCAGTAACTGTATTAATTCCGGAATCGATACGGTGGGTGTACTGACACAGTATCAGCCGCTTCGGCTGAACAGTCATATCGGAATAGGAATCCCCTGGGACCTGGACCGGAATGTCGGGGGTGTCACTGTTCTTCCGCCATATGAGAAGAATACAGATACGGAGTGGTACACAGGAACCGCAAATGCAATTTTTCAGAATCTGGCATATATGGAGTCTTATAATCCGGAATATGTTCTGATTCTCGGCGGTGATCACATCTACAAGATGGATTATGAGGTCATGCTGGATTTCCATCGCGCGAACAAGGCGGATGTTACGATTGCATGTATGCCTGTTCCGATGGAGGAGGCGAGCCGTTTCGGTATCATGATAACGGACGGAAAAGGGCGGATAACCGAGTTTGAGGAAAAACCGGAGCATCCGAGGAGCAACCTTGCTTCCATGGGAATCTACATTTTTTCCTGGAAAACCTTGAAGGAATCTCTGCTTGCGCTCAGAGATCAGCCCGGGTGCGATTTCGGAAAGCATATCCTGCCTTACTGCAGGGACAGAGGGAACCGGCTGTTCGCTTACGAATTCAACGGTTACTGGAAGGATGTCGGAACGCTGGGATCCTACTGGCAGGCGAACATGGAGCTGATCGACATCATACCGGAATTCAATCTGTATGAGGAATACTGGCGGATCTACACAAAGGGCGACATCATCCGGCCGGAGTACATCTCCGAAAGCGGTGCTGCAGACCGCTGTATCATCGGCGAAGGCTCGGAGATCTACGGGGAAGTTCACAATTCCGTGATCGGTCCCGGTGTCACCATACAGAAGGGAGCCGTTGTCAGGGATTCTATTATCATGAGGCGATCCACGGTCGGTGCGGGCACGAAGATTGAGAAGGCGATTATCGCCGAGCAGGTCCGCATCGGTGAGAACTGCAGCATCGGTGTCGGAGAGGAGGCTCCAAATGTCTTCAAACCGAATATTTACGCCTTTGGCCTTGCCACAATCGGTGAGGATACAGTGATCCCGGACGGTATCACAGTAGGGAAGAATACGGTGATATCGGGCAAGACCGTTCCCGAAGATTATGAAAACGGCATTCTTCCCGGAGGAGGAGCGCTGATCAGGGAGGACGGTGATATCCTATGAGAGCATTAGGGATTATTCTTGCAGGAGGAAACAGCAACCGGATGCGGGAGCTCTCGGAGAAGAGATGCATCGCCGCTATGCCGGTCGCCGGGAGTTACCGGAGCATTGATTTTGCATTGAGCAGCATGACGAATTCGCATATCCAGAAGGTCGCCGTACTCACACAGTACAATGCGAGATCCCTGAATAATCATCTGATGTCGTCGAAGTGGTGGGATTTTGGAAGAAAGCAGGGCGGTCTGTATGTCTTCACTCCTACCGTGACATCGACGAACAACTGGTGGTACAGAGGCACGGCAGATGCTATCTACCAGAACATACAGTGGCTGAAGGAAAGCCATGAACCCTATGTCATTATTGCCTCCGGCGATGGAATTTATAAGCTGGATTTTAATAAGGTTCTGGAATACCATATTGCGAAGCGTGCGGATATCACGATTGTCTGTACAGAATGTCATGACGATGACCCGAACCGGTTCGGCGTACTGAAGATGAACGAGGACTACCGCATAGAGGAGTTCGAAGAAAAACCCATGGTTTCAGATTCGAGCTTGATTTCAACGGGAATCTATGTTATAAGAAGGAGACAGTTAATAGAGCTCCTTGAGCGTTGTGCACAAGAAGGGCGGTATGACCTGGTTAAAGATATCTTTATCCGCTACAAGAACCTGAAGCGGATTTATGGATATAAAATAAATACCTATTGGAGTAACATTGCGACGGTGGAATCCTATTATCGAACTAATATGGATTTCCTTAAACCGGAGGTAAGGGATTTCTTCTTCAATGAATATCCCGAGATCTATTCAAAGATTGATGACCTCCCGCCGGCAAAATACAATCCTGGCAACATAGTGAAAAACAGTCTGATATCGAGTGGTTGTATCATTAATGGACAAGTTGAAAATTCTATTCTTTTCAAAGACGTATATGTAGGCAACAATTGTGTGATCAAGAATTCCATCGTCCTGAACAATGTGTACCTTGGGGATAATACTCACATTGAGAATTGTATCGTCGAAAGCCGCGATACAATAAGGGCGAACTCTTATTACTGCGGCGAAGACAGAATCAAGATCGTGGTCGAAAAGAACGAGAGATACGCGATCTGAAATGCCTGCTGAACGCGGGAGAAGGAGCCTTATGCAGATCACAGATGTCAGAGTACGTAAAGTAACAAAAGAAGGGAAGATGAAGGCGGTTGTTTCCATTACCCTGGATGATGAATTCGCAGTACACGATATTAAAATTATCGAAGGCGAAAAGGGATTGTTTATCGCAATGCCGAGCAGGAAGACAACAGACGGAGAATACAGGGACATCGCTCATCCAATCAATTCCGAGACACGGGACAGGATCCAGAAGATCATTCTGGAGAAATATGGAGAAGTTCTGGATCAGGATGAAGAAGAGTGATTGGTAATACCAATCACAGCTTGCATTATAATAGGAAGAAACAGAATTCTTCATCGCTCAGAACACGGACAAGAAAACAGAGAAAATCAGAAAGCACCTGGCAGTGACTGTCAGGTGCTTTCTGTCGAAATGCGGACGGGCGCAGAGAGAGGGAAAAATGAAGCTTCCATATGAGTTTGAGGAGAGAATGAAGAAAATGCTTGGCGATGAATATGACGATTTCATGGCCAGCTATGACAGACCTAGGCTTCGGGGCCTTCGTGTGAATACCATGAAGATTACGCCGGAAGAGTTCGAAAAGGCCGCCCCCTTTCCGGTACGAAGAGTTCCGTGGGTATCCGACGGGTTTATCTATCCGAATGATGTCTTTCCTGCGCGGCATCCGTATTATGCCGCAGGCGTCTATTATCTTCAGGAGCCAAGTGCAATGACGCCGGCGAGCCGTCTGCCGGTAGAACCCGGAGACCGGGTGCTGGATCTCTGCGCCGCACCGGGAGGAAAGGCGACGGAACTGGCCGCAAGGCTCAGAGGAACAGGGGTTCTTGTGGCAAATGATGCCAGCAATTCCAGGGCGAAGGCACTTCTTCGCAATCTTGAGCTGTTTGGTACAGAGAATATGTTCGTGACGAACGAAATGCCTGACCGGCTTGCCGATGTTTTTTCCGGCTATTTTGATAAGATTCTTGTGGATGCACCCTGTTCCGGCGAAGGGATGTTCCGGAAGGATCCAGATGTCGCTGAAACCTGGAGTCCGGAGCGCGTGAGGTATTTTGCGTCTCAGCAGCGGAATATTCTGGAAAATGCCAGAAAAATGCTGAAACCGGGAGGATACCTCATGTATTCCACCTGCACGTTTTCACCGGAAGAGGATGAACAGATGATCAGCTGGTTTATCCGTACATTTCCAGATTTTTCTCTCCAGGAGATGGAGGGCTATGCGGGATTTTCGGAAGGAAGACCTGACTGGGCGGACGGCAATCCGGAGCTCCGGAAATGTGTGAGAATCTGGCCGCACAGAATGGACGGTGAGGGACATTTTCTGGCATTGATGCGAAGAAATTTATCTGTGGATCCGGAGCTTGAAGCGGAATCGGGTCAGAGACAAGGCAATATCGCAGCTTCCGCATTGTCCGCATCAAGAGGACTTGCCGATGCCGTGACGGGATTCCCTGCAGGTGAAAGGGCAGGCTGTACGGAAGCCGGTTTATCAGTATTGGGAATAGGAGACCGTGCGCGGACGGACGACCGTACGCAGAGCGATTTGCTTAGCAGAAGGAAGAAGAAGACGCGCAGAGGCGGAGCCTCGGGAAAAGGCAGAGGAAGAGAAAATATGCCATCCGACATCCGTCCGGATCCGGAGCAGATGGAGCTTCTCAGTGAGTTTCTCCCACAGGCGGATACGGAGAAAATTGAGCGACGTGCGGGGAAAGGATATTATGTACAGGAGCTGCCCGATGGCGCGGGAAGGCTGAATTTTCTGAGAAACGGTCTTTATCTCGGGGAATGGAAGAAAAAAAGATTTGAGCCGTCACAGCCTCTCGCGATGGCGCTGAATCCGGAGAAATTCGGGAGGTTTTTTTCTATGAGACCGGGGGATGAAAGAATTGCCCGCTATCTTCACGGAGAGACAATTCAGGCAGATCCGGAGAGGGAGAAGATCAGCGACGGATGGAATCTCATCTGTGTGGATCGATTCCCGATCGGATGGGGAAAATATGCGAATGGTACGATAAAGAATAAGTACGCGGCTTCCTGGAGGAAGTGAGAGACGGAAAACCGAAAGCTGCAATTTGCGGCAATACAGAAGAAAATGTCGGAACATATAAATGACATACCGGAACATTCGTACAACATGGAAATGAGAGGTACACAGAAAATTATGTGCTGACCGGAGCAGAGTGAACTCCGGAACAAAACTACGGAGCCCGCGTACCTCTTTTTGAGCATTTCACGACACGAAGAAGCCCCGGAAGTGACTCGCGAAACGATTCTCGTCCGGAATCGGACGCGTTGTGGGTTAGTATCATGAGAATACCCGAGCATGCCGGATTATCGCCGGCAGCAAAGAAGTGAAATAAAAGCGGATTGAAACGGTAAAGAGTTCCGAGTGAAGACTGGCATAGAGGTTGATAAAATATCAGCAGAATTATTGTTTTGAAAAACTAAAAAGCAGTGGCATATTTCTATATCCTGAAGTATACTGATTATATCAAAACAGCCATAGAAAATAAAAACACCCCCGGACTGCAATATAAGAAATTATTATATTGCAGTTCTGACTCAGTTTTGTAATTGTATATATTATATAAATATTCTGGTCAATATCTCCGTTTCGATCATATTATACATTATCCTGTATATTATTGCAAGAAAATATGTTTAATTACTAGAAGATATTGTTACTGTTTGTACCGTACTCCGAAAAGTGAAATTTGCAGATGAAGTTTCCGCCATCCGGCAATGCTCGACAGCCACATTTTGAATTTTCTGTTCTGTTAACTGAATGCCAACAAAATTCCCATGGCTTTTCAGATAATTATACAGGAAAGAACCCCGGAAGGTGAGCTATAATTTGCTACTGGACTGGCATGATCGTTGGAAAGGAGAATATGAATAGGGAAGAAGAAAACCGAAATCAAATCATCACGGTACATGAATTCCTGGAGAGTTATCGTCGCTATCTGGATGAGGATCCTGCATTGTCAGGCAAAACACCTGCAACATATTCATACCTCATTGAAAAACATCTCATCCATGATCTTGGAGAATACCAGCTGTCGGAGCTGGATTCTGATATTCTGAACAGCTACCTGAAGCAAAAATTATCAGACGGAAGGCTGGATAATTCCGGAGGCCTTTCTCCCACAACCGTTTCGGAGTTGAGAACGATCCTGAACTCCGCCTTCAAATATGCGAAGTGCAATCATTATTGTGTGCAGGACATGAATGATCTGGTACATATTTCTTTTCATCAGCCGGAAATCAGTATATTCAACCGGGAAGAGACAGGCAGGATGGTTCGATATCTCACACAGAACCTGACACCATATAACAGCGGTGTCCTTCTGGCTCTGGTGAGTGGAATCCGTATCGGGGAACTTTGCGCACTGACATGGGGTGATCTGAATCTCGATGAGGGAGTGCTGCAGATTACAAAATCTCTCGGCAGACTTCCAAATCCGAATGCGGATACAGATGGACACAGAACACATCTCGTGATCGCTCCGCCAAAGACCAGAAACTCCATCCGTTCCATTCCACTGCCGCCGGAAATCCTTGATCTTTTGAGGAAACAGCAGCAGCCGTCAGATGTGTACCTGTTAACGGGCAGGAGAAAATGTATGGAGCCCTCTTCCTGCAGTAAGCGTTTCCGAAATCTGCTGAAGAAGCTTGACATTCCTGCCAGAAATTTTCACACGCTGCGTCACACCTTTGCAACTGCGTGTATCAGAGACGGCGCCGATCCGAAAACGGTAAGCATGATACTTGGACATGCGAGTGTAAATATTACCATGCTGATGTATGTGCATCCGAGCCTTGAGGATAAACGCCGGGTCATGGAACAGGTGTATACACACACTTACATCCCACCATCCTGATGGCCATTATTTGCCCAGAACTGCAATATAATAATTTCTTATATTGCACCTGATTATACTTATTGTAATATTATTCAGACAACTGTCGATGATGCATTACGAGGGCGCCATTGGAAACGATGTTTTCAAGGGTGCTTTTTTTCGCTAACATAAGGGAACGAGGGGGAAGTTTTGTATATTGTGCATAAAGCAACGATGGATTGTTTATGTTAAAATAGGAATGCCTGATTGAGCCGGGTGTGCGTGTTTGGGGATGAACAAACATCATCGGTTCATCGGTCTGACATTTCAGGACAGGGATACAATAGGTGGACTGGTCAAAAAACCTGTCATTTGCTTATCTGTGAAAGGAATAAATATGCGAAAAACAAAAATTATCTGTACAATCGGACCTGCAAGTGCTTCTGAGGAAATACTTAGCCGCATGGTGAAGGCGGGTATGAATGTCGCGCGGCTTAACTTTTCTCACGGAACCCATGAAGAGCACCTGGAGAAGATGAAGCTGATCAAGAAGGTTCGCAATAAGCTGCACCGGCCGATTGCAATTATGCTCGATACGAAGGGACCGGAATACAGGATCGGTGTATTCAAGGATCACAAAGTCACCCTCAAGGAGGGACAGGAATTTATCTTTACGACGGAAGATCTGATCGGAGATGAAACCATTGTATCGGTCAGCTACAAGGGGTTTGCAGACGAGCTGAAACCGGGAGATAAGATCCTTGTAAATAATGGACTCGTTGTATGCATTGTCGAGAGAGTAGAGGGAACGAAGGTCTTCACAAAAGTGGAAGCTGGAGGGGTTCTCTCGGACAGAAAGAGCATGAACTTCCCCGGGAAGCTGATGAAGAATGATTTCCTCAGTGAGCAGGACAGGGAAGATCTTCTGTTCGGGATCAAGAATGATGTGGATTATATTGCCGCTTCCTTTGTATCGACAAGGGAAGATGCGCAGGAAATGAGGGATTTCCTGAACGCGAACGGTGGCCAGGATATTGATATTATCGCAAAGATCGAGAACCGGGCCGGGGTGAATAATATCCGTGAGATCTCGGAAGTGGTTGACGGCATCATGGTTGCGAGAGGAGATCTCGGAGTGGAGATCCCGTATATGGAGGTGCCGGCTGTTCAGAAGGAGATTGCGCAGGAATGCAGACTTCTCGGGCGCCGCGTCATCATCGCAACGGAGATGCTGGAATCAATGATCAATAATATCCGCCCGACCCGTGCCGAAATTTCCGATGTAGCGAATGCGGTATATGACGGTGCGTCCGCCATCATGCTCTCAGGTGAATCCGCGGCAGGAAAATATCCGGTGGAAGCGGTTCAGACAATGGCGCAGGTTGCAGAGTTTACGGAGCAGCATATCAACTACCGGAAACGTTTCAAGAACACGGAATTTGTGCAGAAGAACATTCTGGACGCGATTTCGCACTCCACATGCTCCATGGCAATCGATGTAGACGCGAAATGCATCGTGGTAAGTTCAAAATCGGGAATGACGGCGCGGATGGTCAGCCGATTCCGCTGTCCGGTACAAATCATCGGTATGACGACGTCGGAGAAGGTTTACCGCAAGCTCTCTTTGAGCTGGGGCGTCGAGCCGATTCTCTGCGAGGAATTTGAGTCGATTGATGTTCTGTTCTATCATGCAATTCGCCAGGCGGTCAATATCCTCAACCTCAAGATGGGAGACAACATCGTTCTCACCGGCGGACCGGTCGGCGGAGGAAAAGGCGGAACAAATATGATTAAGGTGGAGACCATCCACAGAAATTATCAGTAATGGTACTGCAGGATTGCAAGAGTGCGGAGCACGGACTAATTCCGTAGCTTATACAGCATGTGACGCCCCGCCTGCGGGGCATGGGGCTGCTGAAGAAGCTCTTCGAAAACGCAGACAGACCGCCTGCCGCGAAGCGTGCGTGAGAGACAGGATGCGATTTCGAAGGTAACAGGTATGAGCATGAAAGGCGAGGACAAAATGGCTGAGATGATGCTTGATGAGAGAAGACAGTATGCTCAATATTTTAATCTTCTGCAGGGAGGCGTCTGCATGATTGCAGCCGACGGGTCGGAGCGCATCGTCTTTGCCAGCAGGCAGATGGCGCTTCTCTTCGAGTGCGAGGACGAGGAGGAGTTTCTGAAGAATTATCCTTGCTATCAATATCTGATGGATGGGAGAGATTACAAGCCTCTTCAAGAGTATGGCAATTTGCATCCGGAGCACTTTTCGGTGAATTTTCATTATCAGACGAAGAAAGGACACTTCCGTGAGGCAGAGGGAACGGGTGCTTTAAGGAATACTGCTTTCGGAAAAACCTATGTTCTGCAGATCTTCTCATCGGAGCAGATTTCAAATGACCGAAAAGTGGATGGGATAACCGAATTGCCGGGGATGCATGATTTCTTAAATGAGGCGTTACGACGTGCGAAGGAGAGAAAAGCCATCCACAGATTAAGAGACTTCTGTCCGGTCTGCTTTGATGTTACAAATTTTAAGGAATATAACCGGCAATACGGTATTCATCAGGGAGATCTGTGCCTGAAGAAGATCGGAGACACGATCACGGAAGTTTTCCCGGGTGCTCTCGTCGGCCATCTCGCGGCGGACCGATTTGTTGCGCTGCCGTCGGAGAAGAATCTTGAGGTAAAGCTTGAACAGATCTGCGATGAAGTGAATCACTATATCAATGATGACGGGATTCAGATAAAGGCCGGCGTCTACCGGGCGTCAGAGAACGACTCTCTGGAGGATCTGCGGAATGCGTTTGATCTGGCAAAAATGGCCTGTGACAGCATTAAGGAGGACGGCAACCGGATTGTGGCGTTTTACGAACCCTCTATGGGGGAAAGTGCTGCGAATAAGACCTATGTTCTCCGCCATTTCAATGAGGCACTGGAAAGGCATTATATCAAGGTATATCTGCAGCCTGTGATCCGCACAATGACAGGACGGGTGAGCGGATTCGAGGCATTGGCGCGATGGGAAGACCCGGAGCTTGGGATGATATACCCGAACGTGTTTATCCCTGTTCTGGAAGAGGCCCAGCTGATCAACCGGCTCGACCGGTATATTCTGGAGCATGTTCTCTACCTCAGCCGTGACCGGATGGAGAACGGACTTCCACTGCTTCCGATATCCATGAACCTTTCCGCCTATGATTTCGAGGTGGTGAACCCGCTCGATACGATTGAGAAGCTGGTCAGCCGTTACCATGTACCGAGGAGTGTCCTCTGCTTTGAGATCACGGAACGGATCATGCTCCGCAACCGTCACAGCATGGTCAGGACGATTCAAAGGTTTCAGCAGGCAGGATATCAGATCTGGATGGATGATTTCGGAAGCGAATACTCGTCCCTGAATTCTCTTCATAATTTCCAGTTTGATGTGATCAAGATTGACATGGGATTTTTCAGTCATTTTGATGATCGAAGCCGGCAGATTATTACCTCTGTTGTAACAATGGCGAAAATGCTCGGGGTGGAGACACTGGCAGAAGGCGTGGAGACGCAGGAGCAGGTTTCCTTTCTCAAAAAAATCAACTGCGGTCGGATTCAGGGATATTATTACGGACGTCCGATGCGCTACGAGGATAGCGTGACGTATATCCATGGCAGAGGCATGCAGATAGAGAGTCCGGAGGAAGCACATCTTCTCGACGCCGCAGAAGACATCAATATAATTTCGGATTCCCCTACTTCGCTTTTTAGCTTTGATGGGAAAAATATTGTTCTTCTGATCGAAAATGATGCGTACCGGAGGGAGCTGAGAAGTGCAGGTACGCAGAGTATGGAGGAGGCGAATGCCTACCTCAGCGATGAGGGATCTCCAGTGAGAGACAGGTTTGTCCAGCTTTTGCAGAGAGCATTGAAGTCACATGCGGAAGAGAGCATGGTGTACGCGGACAACGGCCAGTATATGAAGGTAAATGTCCGGTGGATTGCGGGAGATGCGCGGCGCTGGGTCGGGGTGGCACATATCTACAATATCAGCAATAATGCCTCACTGCAATTTGCGAAAACCCTTGACCATACGCTGCGGAACATCTTCCAGCTGTACGAGGGATTTTATCTGATTGATCGTGGATCAGAAGAGGTGAAAATTCTCCGGTCCAGCCATCCGGAGATAAAATCTCGGGATGGCTTTTCTTCGATAACAGCGTTTGTCCGGTACTTCAGGGATGAATTGATCTATCCGGACGACAGAGATCGTTTTCTTGCTTTTGTTCAGGCTGAGAATGCTGAGACGGAAGGTGGAAGTACAGATAAGGGGATCAGGGCAGAGATACTGCGTGTGCGGACCGCTGACGGGACATACAGGTGGGCGGTGTTTGAAGCGCTGGTGCTCTATAAGAGTAATGCAAAAAATCTTCTTCTCTGTGAGCGGGAGGATATATGGGAGAGGAAAAGAGATAGGGATGCTCTTCTTCCTGAATTTTGTCAGTCGTTCGGAGTGCCGGGATACGGCACAGATCCGACGGAGGAGGTGAAGGATGGGGATCTGTTCCGGACACTCTGCGATGCATCTCCTTATGAATTCTTCTGGATGGACAGACAGAGAAAGCTTTTGGGCGCAAGCAGAGAATTTGTCAGGAGAATCGGGCTTTCCGACGAGAAGGACTATCTTGGCAAGACAGAATCAGAACTGGGATGGCATATCGATTCTGCCGCAGCGGAGCTGGAGGAGAAAAAAGTTCTGGAGATGGGCGTCAGGTCGACATCGGCCAATGAGCTGGTACTGACCGGAGGCAGACTCGACGGAATCGAGATTACCCGTGTTCCCTGGTACCATGAAAAGGAAATCGTGGGAATGATGGGAATGATCAGCGGTGATCGGGCAGAGGACAGAAAGAAGGAGGTGCGCCTGGGATTTGTCGACCGCGACACAGAGCTATTGAGTTTTCGCGGCGCGATAGAAGCCGGATTGATATATGCGGATCAGTATCGGCTGAAAAAAATCGATTATACAGGACTTTTAATTGATGTTGCCGCATATGCCGAGGCGATGCGGGAAAGCACCGAGAAGGCAAAGGTGATTCTGACCGAAATATCTGCGACACTGAAAAAACTGATGAATCCGGAATGGGCGATCGCGCGGATCGGGCTGTGCTGTTTTCTGTGCTTCTGCCGCAGGGATCATGCCGGAGATGTTGAAGAGAAGATTGACAGGGTATCCGGAATGCTTCCGACGCTTTGGAGAAAGCTCGGAATTCAGGCTGATCCCGTTCTGGCGCATGCGATTGTCTACGGGTCGGAGGTAACGAGCCTGGACGAGATGTTCATGCTGCTGATCCGGAGGATCAGCAGCACGGAGAAGGCGGCTCATGGGGAGAGCCCATATGTCGGGGATTACATTGACCTGAGACGTGAGGTGTTCGACAGCCTGACGGAACATGTCATTGTCAGTGATCCCAGAACATACGAGCTTGTATATATGAATCGTTCTGCCCGAAGGGATTTTGGAATAAAACCGGATGGCAGCCTGAACGGGTGCCGCTGTTATGAGGTGCTGGAAGGTCAGGATGTTCCCTGCGGCGACTGTCCGAATCTGTTGCTGCGGAAGGATTGTGCGTATGAGGCATCACACCTGAACCGGAGAAGGGGAGCAAAAGTACTGATTCGTTCTGCTCTGACAACATGGGAGAACCGGACGCTGAGGCTGACGGTCGAATTTGATATCAACAAGTATCTGCATGCAATAGCAAGGGATCACGAGCTGATCTATCAGGAGATGCGGGCAAATGAGGCAATTTCTCTTGGTATGGCGGAAGAGGATCCCGGAACAGGAATTGAGAAGACGATTGCATGTATCTCTGAAAATATGAGACCGGAGCGCTTCCTGATCTTTGAGGAACGTGATGACAATACAGTTAGTGCCACCTATGAATGGACGGCACCCGGTGTCTTCTCTCTGAAGGAGGAACTCCAGAGCATTCCTCTCTCGGAATTGCGGGCGCTATATATGCGGTTTGCGACAGAACATGTGGTGATGGTCAGTGATATGGATGCCTTTCAGAAGGAAAATCCCGATTTTTCCATGCGAATCCATGATGTTCGGAGCTTTATCTCCGGGCAGCTGAAGATCTTGAATCAGACAGAGGGCTTTACGATGGTTATCAATCCGGCGGCGGACACCTTCCGTAACACCAGCGTGCTGCTTTCCACGCTGACGGATTTCATAGCAATTATGATTCGAAACAGGAACAGCGTGCATCAGCTGGAGAAACAAAGCATGATTGACCAGATGACAGGTGCCGGAAACCGGAGGGCTCTTGAGCGGCAGATCCGCGAGTGGAAGGGTGACGGTCTGCTTGGAGTGATTTCCGTTGACCTGAACGGACTGAAGAACACAAACGATACGGCGGGACATCATGCCGGCGATGTGCTGATTTGCGAAACAGCCCGGGTTCTTCAGGAATGCGCAGGTGAAAAGTATGTGTTTCGCACGGGCGGGGATGAATTTATCGTTCTGACAGAAGATCTGGAGGAGAGAGATATCAGCCTGCTGATACGGCATATGCGTGAGAATGCAGAAAATAATGGAATCAGTATGGCAATTGGGTTTGCGGCATGCCGGGGGAAGGTTACGGACTTTGACGCGCTGCTCACCAGGGCGGATTTCAATATGTATAAGGATAAGGGACACAGTTTCCGCAGAAGAAGGGATGATTGAAGGACTGAAGGAAGTCTTATATCCGCAGTGCGGTATATTTGACACTTTTCAGCCGGTATCGTATAATCGTTGCAGATAATTGAAGAGGGGGCCTTTCAGTGCATCTGGTCTTCTTTGCCTGCCTGGCAGCAGGAGTGCAGAAGATCTGTATGAGAATAGAGAATCAGGTGAAATTCCTGAGCGATCCGGTCACTGTGAGCAGCGAACCATTCCGTTATGTCATTGTGTCCTAGAGCATGAGAAGACAGGAACCGGTGCTTGAGCTGTCAGCCAGGAGAACTGCTGAGAGGTTTTGTAGATATGCTTCCGAAGAAAGCAGATTCTGATGGCTTGGGTGTTTTGCCGGATTTCCGGCGGAACCGATTAATACAGGTTATTTTTTCAGGACGAATGCTTCGGCATTCGTCCCTTTTCATGTATAAGATCATTGAAGTTGAAAGGCATACTTGCGAATGATGAGTGACAATGAAATCAGCAGCTATCACGCTGAGAATCTGAAAAGGAGAATGCGATACACAGCGGTCTTTGCCGTTCTGGCAGCTGCGTTTCTGATCGTGACCGTGGTCAATATCAATACCGGCAATGTCGATATTCCGATTAATAAAATTTTGAGAGCTGTTTTTCTCCGAATCGGCTCAAGGGATGATATGAATATCATCTGGAAGATCCGTCTGCCGCGGATTCTGATGGCGGCTATTCTCGGAGGAGCGCTCTCTCTGTCCGGATTTCTGCTGCAGACATTTTTTGAGAATCCAATCGCGGGTCCTTTTGTGCTCGGAATATCTTCCGGCGCAAAACTGATTGTCGCGTTTCTCATGATTCTTGTGGTGGCCAGGCACGGAGCGGTGTCCTCCTGGGCCATGATCCTTGCCGCGTTCGCGGGGTCTCTTGTGTCAACCGGCTTTATCCTGCTGGTCTCCCGGAGCGTGCGGAATATGTCGGCGTTGCTGGTTGCCGGAATCATGATCGGGTATATCTGTACTGCGCTGACGAATCTTCTCGTTACATTTGCCAGTGATTCGGATATCGCCAACCTTCACAACTGGTCTCAGGGAAGCTTCTCTGGTATGACCTGGGACAATGTCCTGGTGGGCGGAATCATCATCGGAGCTGCGTCTGTCCTGGTATTCCTGCTCGCGAAGCCGATCGGTGCCTTTCAGCTTGGTGAGGCCTACGCGCAGAGCATGGGAGTTAATGTAAAGCAGTTCCGTGTGGCCCTCATCCTGCTGTCCAGCATCCTCTCTGCAACGGTGACGGCATTTGCCGGTCCGATTTCTTTCGTGGGAATCGCGGTGCCCTTCCTGATCAAGCGTGCGCTGAATACGGCAAATCCGGTCGTGGTCATCCCGGCCACTTTCCTTGGAGGCGCCGTCTTCTGCATGATCTGTGATCTGATCGCAAGGGTCGCATTTGCGCCGACTGAACTGGAAATCAGCACGGTGACCTCGATTTTCGGAGCACCGGTCGTGATCTTTATGCTGATACGGCGGCAGAAGGGAAGAAGATAAATGGAGAAGGTACAGAGCGAGGAAAAATATTATCTCCACCTGGAGGGTCTGTCGGTCGGGTATAACGGGAAGCCGGTGATCCGCGATATTGAGATCGGAATCCGGCGCGGTGAGATTGTTACACTGATCGGACCGAACGGCGCGGGAAAATCTACAATATTGAAAAGCATCACGAGACAGCTTTCTCTTGTGGAGGGAGAGGTTGTTTTTGATCTGAAGAATTTGTCGGATTATTCGTTCCGAGAATTGTCTTCGCGTATGGCTGTTGTTCTGACGGACCGTCTGCATCCGGAGCTTATGACCTGCCACGATGTGGTCGCGACCGGAAGATATCCATATACGGGGCGGTTGGGACGGCTGACGGAAGAGGATGAACGGAAGGTAGATGATGCGATGAAGGCGGTTCAGGCGCAGGAGATTGGCAACCGCGACTTTAACGCGATCAGTGACGGGCAGAAGCAGCGGGTGCTGCTCGCGAGGGCGATCTGCCAGGAACCGGATATCATCATCCTGGATGAGCCGACGAGCTTCCTGGATATCAAGCATAAGCTGAAGCTTCTGTCGATTCTCCGGGATATGGCGAAGCAGAAGAATATAACAGTTGTGATGTCGCTGCATGAGATCGATCTGGCGATGAAGATTTCTGACCGGATAATCTGCGTTCACGGCGATAAGATCTTCCGGAGCGGAACGCCGGAGAGCATTTTTCACGAGGACACGATCCGTGAGCTGTATGAAATTGACAACGGCTTTTTTGATCCGATGTTCGGAAGTATCGAGCTTCCGAAGGTCGAGGGAAATCCGGAAGTACTGGTACTGTCATCCTGTGGAACGGGGATACCGGTGTACCGCAGGCTGCAGAAAGAGAAAACGCCTTTTGCGGCGGCAATCCTGTACACGAATGATGTCGACTACCGGTTGGCGCGTCTTCTTGCTTCGCAGGTAATCACCGAAAAGCCCTTTCATGAGATTTCGGACCGCGCTGTCGCCGAGGCGCTGGAGGCGGTAAGAAACTGCGCAAGGATCATCGATGCCGGTGTGACAATCGGTCCGGGAAACCGGAGAATGCAGGAGATTCTCGATGCGGCATATGAAAGTGGAAAATGTGTGAAGTACAGGGCTTCAGATACATAGGAACATGGTTTCAGATACATAAGGGTATGTCTTCAGATACATGAATGTATGTCTTTAAATACATGACGATAGGGTTTCAGACACAGGAGTGTATGGCTCTTTTTATGACAGGAGGGAAATAAAATGAAACAGAGAACAGCAGCAATCTTATGTGCAGCAGTTATGGGAGCGTCGCTTCTGGCCGGATGCGGGACGGGAACGGGAAATTCGGCTTCTGGGACATCTTCTGCAGCGCAGATTCAGTCACAGTCAGGGGCGGAAGAGACTGCAGCCTCGTCCGGCGTTTCCACTGCATCGTCCGCGGCCGTAAGCACATCTTCATCCGATGCTGCCGGACAGTCATCGGAGACCGTTGCCGGTAGTGTTTCAACGTCTTCAACAGCTTCTGCGGGAGCAGAGGTGCCGGCTGACGGAACCTACACGGCCGAATTCACATCCGACAGTCCGATGTTTAAGGTGAATGAGGCAAACGACGGCAAGGGAACCTTGACGGTGAAGGACGGGAAAATGGTCATTCACGTAAGCCTGACCTCCGAAAATATTGTGAACCTGTTTGCCGGGACAAAGGAAGATGCTCAGAAGGACGGCGCAGAGCTTCTTCAGCCGACCGTAGATACGGTCACATACAGTGACGGAACGACAGAGGATGTGTATGGGTTTGATATTCCGGTTCCGGCACTTGACAAAGAATTTCCCGTTGCTCTGATTGGCAAAAAGGGAAAATGGTACGATCATATGGTCACCGTTACCAATCCCGTTCCAAAGGCATGACTTGTGCTTTCACTCCATTGATGTCTGGGACATGTTGAATGAACAGGGATTTTTTGCTGAGATGAACCGGAAAGCGGTTTCGGAAAAGGTTGAAAAAGAGATTTAAAAAGAGATTTAAAAAGAGGAGTAAAAAGAGGACCGCCGCACTAAGCATATTGCGTTAGTGCGGCGGTCCTCTTTTACGCGAACAGTGAGCCGCAGCCGAATGCGAAGTATTCGTGTGCGGCGAGCGTCGCGATAGCGAGATAAAACTCGCGCAGCGTGTTTTATCTCGTTTTGATAGCGGATGGGGCAGCGGGATAACACCGGAAAACGTATCCTATCTCCCGTTGGGCAGTCCGAAGAAAAAATTATTTCCGGAAGCTAAGTTTATAGGTAGTTGTGGACTCATACTTCTGACCGGCCGGGAGAATGGGACTTGCGAAGCCGTCGATGTTGATGCTGTTCGGAAAATACTGTGTTTCGAGCGCAAATCCGCATCTTCGGTCGTAGATATGTCCGGACTTTGCTGTGTGGCGCGTGACATAATTTGCCGTGTAGAGCTGCATGCCGGGAAGATCGGAGTATACATCCAGCTGAAGGCCGGTGACGGAGGAGAAGACCTCTGCCATTTTCCGCGTCTCGCCCTTGTCCATGGCAAAGACAAAGTTGTGGTCATAACCGTTACCGAAGCGCAGCTGTTCATCATCTGCCTCGATATCGGCACCGATGGACTTTCCGTTCCGGAAATCAAAGGGTGTTCCATCTACATCAAGGAGTCTGCCTGTCGGAATGGTTCCGGCGTCGATCTCCGTGATTTTGTCTGAGAACAGCTTCAGATTGTGATCCAGAATGTCTCCGTTTCCCTCGCCGTTCAGATTAAAATAAGAATGATTTGTCATGTTGCAGAGGGTGTCCTGATCAGAAATCCCTTCATAATGGATAGAGAGACAGCCATCCTTGTCAAGCTGATAGGTCACGGTTGCGGAAAAGGCGCCCGGATATCCCTGATCGCCATCAGGAGTGTCAAGTGTCAGAGAAATTGAAGCACCGTCCGCAGCGATGCCCTGCGTCTTCCACATTCTTTTATAGTAGAAATCGGGACCGCTGTGCAGGTTGTTCTCACCGTCGTTTTTTGCCAGGTGGTATGTCGTACCGTTCAGTACAAACTGTGCGCCACCGATCCGGTTGGCATTCCTCCCGACGGTTGCACCGAAGCAGGCATCGCTCTTCTCATAATCAGAAGCATGGTCATATCCGAGGACGATATCTACAGGAGTCCCATCATCATCTTTTACAGCAAAAGATACAAGAGCAGCGCCGTAATCCGATATTGACGCCGTGTATCTCCCGGCGTGTATGGTGTACAGCGTCGTCTGCTGTCCCTTAGCTGTTCTGCCGAAATCTTTAACCCAATCGCTCATAAATAAACCCACCTTTCAGAAATACCTGATACTTTTCGCGCCGGATTCATTCCGGTGCCATACTCTGTTATTTTACAGCAGTTTACCTGTGAAAAACAGATGAAATCACGATTATCGCTGTGCTTTGTGCCGCTTAAGCGTCACTTCATGCTCATACCTGTTGTCGTCGCTAATGTTCTTGCCCACTGGTGAGCAAGCTCCCCGTGGGCCAAGAACATTGCGACTGGACTTATACAGTAAAGGTGCACAAAAAGAGGTGCCTCGATTTGAGAGTATTAACGAAAAGTTGATTTGCTATTGAAAACGTTTCCAACAGGTGCTATTCTCTAAACATAGAAAACGTTTCCAATGAAATCCGAATATGATACAATCCTTTAAAATAAAGGATTTAAAGCAATTTTGATTCATGGAGAGGAAAAGTTCGAAAACGTTATCTAAAGGTAAGAAAAAGCTCGTGGGAAAATAGATTCCCGCGGCTAAAATGTGTAAATCAAAGGAGGATAAACACATGAAAAAGAAAGTTCTCAGTCTCGTACTCGGAACAGCAATGGCAGCTTCCATGTTCGCTGCCTGCGGATCTTCAACATCTTCAACAAGCTCTGCTGCTTCTTCCAGCAGTGCAGCAGACAGCAGCGTTGCATCCGCATCTGCCGGCACCACCGAAGATGTTGCATCGAGCAGCGCAACAGCATCAACCGGATCTGACGGCGGCAAGGTATACATGCTGAACTTCAAGCCGGAGACAGATGACGCCTGGCAGGATCTGGCGAAGACCTACACCAAGCAGACCGGAGTTGAGGTAAATGTACTTACCGCCGCTGACGGACAGTACGCGACCACACTTCAGTCTGAGATGGCGAAGTCCGAAGCACCGACAATCTTCAACATCGGATCTTCCACAGACGCACAGACATGGGATGATTACACATACGACCTGAAGGATAGCGAGCTCTACAAGCATGACAGCGATCACAGCCTGGATGTTGTATACAACGGCAAGGTTGCTGGTATCGCGAACTGCTACGAGGCATACGGCATCATCGTCAACAAGACAATCCTTGACACATACTGCAGTCTTGACAACGCAAAGATCTCCTCTATCGATGACATCGACAGCTTTGACAAGCTGAAAGAGGTTGCTGACGATATCCAGAGCCGTCTGGACGAGATCAACAAGGCAGGCGGATATGATCTGACCGGAGCATTCACCTCCGCAGGACTGGATGACTCCTCATCCTGGAGATTCTCCGGACACCTTGCGAATATGCCGCTGTACTACGAGTTCGTAGACGACGGACTTGAGGATCCGACAGCAGGAGAGGCTACCATCAAGGGAACATACCTGGACAACTACAAGAAGGTATGGGATATGTATGTATCTGATTCCGGTGCTGATCCGAAGACACTTGCAGGCGGCACCTACAATGCTGAGCAGGAGTTCGGTATGGAAGAGGCAGTCTTCTACCAGAACGGCGACTGGGAGTACAGCGCACTGAAGGATGCTGACGGAACAAATGGTTATCTCACAGCAGATGATGATCTTACCATGATCCCGATCTACTTCGGCGTTGACGACAAGAATGAGGGCCTCTGCGTAGGTACCGAGAACCACTGGGCAGTCAACAGCAAGGCATCTGATGCTGACATCAAGGCTTCTCTTGATTTCCTGAACTGGGTAATCACCTCTGACGAGGGACGCGAGGCTCTGAACTCAACAATGGGTCTTTCCTGCCCGTTTGATACATTTACCGGAGACTACGCACCGACCAACGAGTTCAGCGCTGTAGCACAGAAGCTCAATGATGAGGGCAAGAAGTCCGTTGCATGGGCATTCAACTCCACACCGAACGTAGATGACTGGAGAGCTGATGTTGTATCTGCGCTTACCGCTTACACAGACGGAACCGGCGACTGGGATGCAGTTAAGACCGCATTTGTAGACGGATGGGCAAATCAGTGGAAACTTCAGCAGGAATCCGCTTCTGAATAATCCTTCGGGGGATGATTAAAACAGCAAATAATCAGGTGGCACGCAGACATATGAAGAATATGCCATCATAAATAAAGTGATGACACCTTAGCAGAAAAATAAAGGGGCTGCCGGATGAAAAACAAAAGTGATCATCGCGACAGCCCTTTTGCTCGCCTGAAAAATCAGTGAGTGTGCTTATTGAAACTGTCTTTGTTCTAAAGTGAGGCTTTCTATGTCAAAACCATTAAAAAAATACTGGCCGCTTTTCGTGCTTCCCACAATGGCGGCATTCGTGATCGGATTTATCGTACCATTCGTATATGGCGTATTTCTTTCCTTCTGTAAATTCACGACAGTTACGGACTGGAAGCTGGTGGGGCTGCGCAATTACACCAGAATCTTTTTCGTCAGCGGAAAACTGGATACCACATTCATCCATTCGCTGTGGTACACCTGCCTGTTCACGGTAGTTACGGTACTGATTATCAACGTTGTCGCGTTTTTTATCGCGCTTGCACTCACAAAGGGAATCAGAGGTACCAATATTTTCCGTACCTCCTTCTTCCTTCCGAATCTGATCGGAGGCATCATCCTTTCCTACATCTGGTTGATGATCTTCAACGCGATTCTCGCAAAATATTCCAAGACGATTGTATCCACACAGTGGACAGCGTTCTGGGGCCTGGTCGTTGTCGTTTGCTGGCAGCAGATCGGATATATGATGATCATCTATGTCGCAGGTCTTCAGAATATTTCGGCGGATCTTCTCGAGGCGGCGAAAATCGACGGAGCCAATAACTGGCAGCTGATGAAGGGTGTCATCATTCCGATGCTTCGTCCGACCATCGCGACCTGTACCTTCCTGACACTGACGAACGGATTCAAGCTTTTCGATCAGAACTTTGCTTTGACCGGAGGCAATCCCGGCAAGATGTCACAGCTGCTTGCGCTGAACATTTACGATACCATGTACGGAACCACCGGATGGCAGGGGGTAGGACAGGCAAAGGCAGTTATCTTCTTTATTCTGGTTGCGATCATCGCACTCGTTCAGAATAAGCTGACAACGCGTAAGGAGGTAGAAGCATAATGGCACAGGCAAATACAATGAAAGTCAAAAAAACAAAAGAGAATGAAGTGTCTGCCGCCAGAAAATCGAAGCACGGCACAGCACTGACCGTGTTCTTCTCGGTACTTTCCTTCTTCTGGATTCTGCCGATCCTTATCGTTGTGCTGAACTCGTTTAAGAGAAAAGCATACATCTTCAAGAATCCTTTCGGAATCAGTAATGTAGAGCTGTCACAGGGCTTTGACAGATGGCGCGCGGGAATCCACAAGACCTTTGTAGGACTCACCAACTATGCAACGGCAGTCAAGAAGACGGATTTCTTCCGCTGCTTCGGATACTCGGTATTTATTACCGTGGTTTCTGTTGCACTGATCGTGCTTCTGTGTTCCATGACTGCATGGTACATCATCCGTGTAAAGAACGTGGCGACAAAAACGGTATATCTTCTGTGCATGTTCTCTATGATCGTGCCTTTCCAGATGGTTATGTTTACGCTTTCCAAGTTCGCGAACATTCTTCATCTCTCGAACCCGGTCGGCATCTGCATTGTATACCTGGGATTCGGAGCGGGACTAGCGATCTTCATGTTCACCGGATTTGTAAAGCAGATCCCGATTGAGCTGGAGGAAGCGGCAATGATCGACGGCGCCACACCGGTACAGTGCTATTTCCAGGTTATCCTCCCGGTTATGAAGCCGACGCTGATCACGGTTTCCATTCTGGACGCGATGTGGATCTGGAACGACTACCTTCTGCCTTCTCTGGTACTGAATGTCAACAAGTACAAGACGATCCAGATCGCCGTTCAGTATCTGAAGCAGTCTCACGGTCAGGTTGACTGGGGCGCTATGATGGCGGTTCTCGTTCTTGCAATCATCCCGATTGTCATCTTCTACATGGCAGTGCAGAAGTATATTATCGAGGGTGTCGTTGCCGGCGCCGTTAAAGGCTGATGAATAAATCTAAAGAATGGGCCCGGTTGTCCCGGGCCTGAGGAAAGGAAGAAAATAATGAGGGCTAGCGGAATACTGATGCCGATCTTCAGTCTTCCCGGAAAATACGGAATCGGGTGCTTCTCGGAGGAAGCGTACAGGTTCGTGGATTTTCTGAAAAAAGCAGGACAAAAATACTGGCAGATTCTGCCGGTTGGACCGACGGGATTTGGAGATTCCCCCTACCAGTCTTTTTCTACCTTTGCAGGGAATCCCTATTTTATCAGTCCGGAGGAACTCGAGAGACAGGGGCTGATCCGGAAAGAGGATATCCCGGAGCCGGAAGAGGACGCAAGGGAGGACCGTGTAGATTACGGATGGCTTTACAACACGCGATATACAGTCCTGAGAAAGGCATTTCAGAACTGGAAGGGGCAGGAGCGTCCGGATTTTGCGGAATTTCTGTCCGAGAACGGGTACTGGATTGAAGATTACGCTCTTTTTATGGCAGAGAAGGACCACTTCGGGGGAAGAAGCTTTTCCGAGTGGGATGCGGATATCCGCTTCCGGAGACCCGATGCCATGGAAAAGGCGAGACAGGAACTTGCGGATGAGATTCTGTACTATGAATATATTCAATACGAGTTCAACCGGGAATGGACAAAACTGAAGAAATATGCGAACGAGAACGGTATCCGGATTATCGGGGATATCCCGATCTATGTATCGCCGGACAGTGCGGATTTCTGGGCACACCCGGAACTGTTCCAGACAGATGAGAACAACCTGCCGACCAGTGTAGCCGGATGTCCGCCTGACGGATTTTCCGCAGATGGACAGCTCTGGGGCAATCCACTGTATGACTGGGAGTATCACAAGAAGACCGGATATGCCTGGTGGCTGAAGAGAATTACAAAATGCGCGCAGCTGTATGATGTGATCCGGATCGATCACTTCAGAGGCTTTGATGAGTATTACTCCATCAAGGCGGGAAGCCCGAACGCAATCGGGGGACACTGGTGTAAGGGACCGAACACAGACCTGTTTGATACGATCCGGGAAAAAATCGGTGATATCCGGATTATCGCGGAAGATCTCGGCTACATTACGGATACCGTGAAGAAAATGGTGAAAGAAACCGGATACCCGAATATGAAGGTGATCGAATTCGCTTTCGATTCGAGAGACTCCAGCGGCAGAGCTGCGTATTACCCGTACAATTACAACAGCAACTGTGTTGTGTATACGGGAACGCACGACAATGAAACACTGCTGGGCTGGCTCGGAAACATTATGCCCGGGGAGAGGCAGGAGCTGAAGGATTATCTGGGAACGGATACAGAGGATGACCGGGAGATTGTGGACCGAACCATTCGTCTGGTTGAGAGCAGTGTAGCGGATCTCTGTGTGGTACCGATACAGGACTGGCTTGGGCTGGACAATTCTGCCCGGATCAATCATCCGAGCACGACCGGTACAAACTGGGTGTGGAGACTGAAGGAAGGACAGATAACGGAGCAGCTTTCCGACAGAATTGATAAGATCTGCAGTATATACGGCAGAATCTGAAGACTAGTTTAACATGGAATGACCTTGACATTGATAAGCAAATAAGCCATTATTTAATGTGGACAGAACCCGCGTCGTCAGACAGACGGATGCGGGTTTTTTCAGAGCACTGATTGGAAACGTTTCCTATCAGAAAACACATGCACGAAGAGGCTTTTTCCGAAAGCATTCATATTGTGCATTGTGTGACAGACGAGCTATACTGCAGATTGCGTCGTACTGCATATTTTTGTAAATCAGCAGATATGATGACTGCAGAAGAGACATTTGAGGAGAAGTTGAGAAGTTGGCGGGGTTAACAATTAAGGATATTGCAAGAATCTGCAATGTAAGCATCAGTACTGTGTCAAGGGCAATCAATAATGACCATGGCATTAACAGCCAGACGCAGGAACGTGTGCTGCAGGTCGCTAAGCAGTTCGGGTATGTGCCGAATAACAGCGCCAGAAACCTGAAGATGGCAGAGTCAAATACGATTGCACTGATGAGCAAGGGTATGAACAATCCTTTCTTCCAGGGGATGTATCCCTACTTTCAACAGGAACTGGAGAAATACAATTATGAATTCCTCCTTCACTCGATGCCTGAGGAAATTGATGAGGGGTACGAGGCGGAGGAAATCGCGAAGGAAAAAAGACTTAAAGGTATGATCTTTCTCGGCGGAAGACTCGATTATCCCGAGGCAGTGCTCGGGAATATACAGGTTCCCTTTGTATTGTGTTCTGTCGCAAGTGCCGTGAGTGTAAATATGACGAACATGAATGTCTCTTCGGTGTCCATTGATGATGAGAAAGAGGCTTACAAGGTTGTGAAGTATCTGATCCGGATGGGCCACCGCAGAATCGCGATTATCGCAGGCAAGAAGCATGATCACACGGTAGCCTTTCTGCGTGAATCCGGCTATCGCAGGGCGATCAATGAGAGTGGAATCGAGATGGATCCGGAACTGATCCGCTATCTGGATGACAGCATTCCCGAGTATACAGAGGCAAACGGGTACGCGACCATGAAGAAGCTGCTGGAGTCCGGCACGGATTTCACCGCGGTTTTTGTGATCTCGGACCGGATGGCTACCGGGGCTTACAAGGCCATTTATGATTCCGGCAGGAAGATACCCCGGGATATTTCCGTGGTTGGATTTGACGGAATCGAGCTTTCACGGTATTTGTATCCGTCACTCACCACCGTGGTGCAGCCGGTTCAGAAGATGGTAAAGTCCAGTGTGGAACTGCTGAGAGCCCAGATCATGGGCGATACAACAAAGAAGCATCTCATCTATGATGCGGAGCTTTCCGAGGCGGACTCCGTGAGAAACCTGCTCTAATGGGCGGTTTGAGACGGAATTGCACAGGAAGTACAGGAGAACGAGGTGAAAATGAGAACAAGTGGTATTTTGCTTCCGGTTTCATCACTGCCGACCCGATATGGAATCGGCGGTTTTTCGGATGAAGCGTTTGAATTTGTGGACCGGCTAGAGGAGGCCGGGCAGAGCTGGTGGCAGGTCCTGCCACTGGGTCCGACCGGATACGGGGATTCTCCGTATCAGTCCTTTTCCACCTTTGCCGGGAACCCCTACTATATTTCGCTGGATAAGCTGAGAGAGGAGGGACTTCTTACCACTGAGGAATGCGAAGAGGCGGACTGCGGTCAGAACCCCGAATATGTAGATTATGAGAAAATCTACTTCAGCCGCTTCAAGGTCCTGAAGAAGGCCTTCGACCGGTTTGAGCGTGAATCACAGGGGCAGGATGAACTGGAGGCTTTCTGTGAGAAGAATCGGGACTGGCTTGCGGATTATGCTCTGTACATGGCAATCAAGAACAGCCGCGGCGGAGAGGAATGGAGCCGCTGGCCAGCGGAGCTGAAGGACAGAGATCCTGAGGCGTTAAAGGCGGCGGAGAGTGAGCTCCAGACAGAGGTAAAATACTACTGCTTCCTGCAGTTTGAATTCGCGAAGCAGTGGAAGGCATTGAAGGATTATGCGAACGGGAAGAAAATCGGCATTATCGGAGATATTCCGATCTATGTGGCAATGGACAGCGCGGACTGCTGGGCAGGCCGGGAGCTCTTCCAGTTCGACAGTGACGGTAAACCTTCCGGGGTCGCGGGATGTCCGCCGGATGCATTTTCCGCTGACGGACAGCTCTGGGGGAATCCGCTGTACAACTGGGATTATCACAGACAGACAGGATACCGCTGGTGGATCCGCAGAATGAAGAGATGCGCGGAGCTTTATGATTCGGTCAGAATTGATCATTTCCGTGGATTTGCGGGTTACTATTCAATTCCCTTCGGCGCGCCGAATGCCAGAAATGGTCACTGGGAGAAGGGCCCCGGCATAGAGCTGTTTCGTGCCATTCAATCTGAGCTCGGGGATCAGAATTACATTGCGGAGGATCTGGGCTTCCTGACCGATGATGTCGTAGAAATGGTAAAGGAAACCGGATATCCCGGGATGAAGGTGCTGGGCTTTGCCTTTGACGGCAGTCCGGACAATGGATACCTCCCGGATCACTACGAGAAAAACTGCGTGGTATACACGGGCACTCATGATAACGAGACGATTGTGGGATGGTTCCGCAATCTGAATCGAAGGGGAAAGGCCTTTGCAAAGAAGTATCTCGGGCACAGAGTAGTTCCGGAGGAGGATTTTGTAAGGCTTGCCTTGATGAGTGTCGCGAATCTGGCGGTTATTCCGGTTCAGGATTATCTTGGACTTGGCGATGAGGCAAGAATCAATGAGCCGTCTACCCTTGGAGACAACTGGAAGTGGAGGCTTGTCCCGGGACAGTTCGATGTGCACACGGCAGGGAAAATCCGCGAGCTGACGGAGATCAGTGACAGACTCCCGGCAAGAGAACGGAACAAACGAAACGACCGGACAAAGGACCGCACGAAGGTTAATCCGAAAGATAGTACAAAGGAAACGGAAACCGTAAACAGCTGTGCCACGAAATGAGGACACAGGGACATTGCGACTGAACTTTAGACAGAAGTTATACTTTGAGACAACAACATGTGAGAGAATAAGGAGAATCAAAGCATGGGAACAATGGAAGGAAAAAGCGTAGATACGACGGATGCTGTTATGGAGGAGAGAATCGAGAAGATTCTGACGGTGCGTTTCGGCAGAGGGCTGAGGGACTGTACAAAGGAGGAAATCTTTGAGGCTCTGATGCAGATCACGAAAGAAGAGATGGAGGGACGTCCGAAGGTAGAAGGCAAGAAGAAGCTCTACTACATCTCCGCCGAGTTTCTGATCGGAAAGCTGCTTTCCAATAACCTGATCAACCTTGGACTCTATGACAAGGTGAATGCCATCCTGAAGAAATACAAGCTCTGTGTTGCAGATATTGAGGGACTTGAGAATGAGCCGTCGCTCGGAAACGGCGGTCTCGGCCGTCTTGCCGCATGTTTCCTGGATTCAATCGCTACGCTGAATCTGTGCGGAGACGGAGTGGGTCTGAACTATCATTACGGGCTGTTCCGTCAGGAATTTCTGAACAACAAGCAGCATGAGGTCATCAATCCGTGGATTCGCAAGGACAGCTGGCTGGAGCGCCGCCCGGAATCGTTTGAGGTGCCGTTCGGCAGATTTACTCTGAAATCTACGATGTATGACATCGATATTCCGGGATATGAGACCGGGAAATGCAACCGGCTGCACTTGTTTGACCTGGATTCGGTCGATGACGGCATGGTTCAGCCGGACAGCATCAATTTTGATAAGAGAGATATCCAGAGAAATCTCACCCTGTTCCTGTATCCGGACGACAGTGACCGGGACGGAAGAATTCTGCGTGTATATCAGCAGTACTTTATGGTAAGCAATGCTGCGCAGCTGATTCTGAAGGAAGCGGACGAAAGAGGAGTAGACATTCATAAGCTGGATGAGTATGTCGCTGTGCAGATTAACGACACCCATCCGTCCATGGTAATTCCGGAGCTGATCCGTCTTCTGACCGCGCGCGGTCTGTCCATGGATGAGGCAATTGAGGTTGTCACAAAGACCTGTGCCTATACCAATCACACAATCCTCGCGGAAGCTCTCGAAAAATGGCCGATCGATTATCTGGAGGAAGCAGTACCGCATCTTCTTCCGATCATTCGGGAGCTGGACAAGAGAGTACGGGCGAAGGTGAAGGATGAGACAACCTACATCATCGACAAGGACAATCTGGTTCATATGGCATCGATGGATATCCATTACGGGCATTCGGTCAACGGTGTCGCTTCTCTTCACACGAAGATACTCGAGGAATCCGAGCTGAAGAATTTCTATAAGCTTTATCCGGAGAAATTTAACAACAAGACAAACGGTATTACGTTCCGCCGCTGGTTCATCGCCTCCAACCCGGAGCTCACGTCCTATATCGAGTCTCTGATTGGACCCGGATTCCGCAAGGATGCAATGGAGCTGGAGAAACTGATGAAATATTATGATGATGAGAAGGTGCTCAATGAGATCGGCAGAATCCGTCATCACAACAAGAAAAAGGCGGCTGAGTATCTGTATGAGACACAGAACCTCGTTCTGGATGTGGACTCGATCTTTGATGTACAGGTAAAGCGTCTGCATGAGTATAAGCGTCAGCAGATGAATGCGCTGTACGCGATCTATAAATATCTTGAGATCAAGAAGGGCAATCTCCCGAAGCGGCCGATCACAATGATCTTCGGCGCCAAGGCAGCTCCGGCCTACACCATCGCAAAGGATATCATACACCTGATTCTCTGTCTGCAGGAGCTGACGACAAAGGATCCGGAGGTAAGTCCGTACCTCAAGGTTGTCATGATTGAGAATTACAACATTACCAAGGCGGAGAAAATCATCCCGGCTGCGGATATCTCTGAGCAGATCTCTCTTGCTTCCAAGGAGGCTTCCGGCACAGGCAATATGAAGTTCATGCTGAACGGAGCCATCACCCTCGGAACCGAGGACGGCGCCAATGTAGAGATTCATGATCTTGTCGGAGATGACAACATCTACATCTTCGGAAAGAAATCGGAAGAGGTTGTGAAGCTCTATGAGACCGAAGGCTACAAGGCAAAGGACTATTACGACAACGTGCCGCTGATTCACAGACTGGTTGACTTTATCATCGGAAGTGAAGTGAAGAGTGTCGGCGATCCGGTAAGCCTTGAGAGACTCCACCATGAGCTGATTTCCAAGGACTGGTTCATGACTCTTCTCGACGTTGAGGATTATATCCGGACGAAGGAGAAGATGTTCGATGACTTCAATGACCGTAAGAGCTGGTACAAGAAGGAGCTTGTGAATATCGCGAAGGCAGGA
The DNA here is from genome assembly GCF_052063915.1 of Bilifractor sp. HCP3S3_D3. Taxonomy (NCBI): domain Bacteria; kingdom Bacillati; phylum Bacillota; class Clostridia; order Lachnospirales; family Lachnospiraceae; genus Bilifractor; species Bilifractor sp. HCP3S3_D3. Next base: position 236,920 of record NZ_JBQHWP010000001.1, on the reverse strand, counting down.
TTCTTCTCCTCCGACCGGACCATCGCTCAGTACAATAAAGACATCTGGCATCTCAGCTGAGACAGGCTCTGCAGAGTTGTTAAGGGCTGCCGCAATGCGGCGGCCTTTTTTACGCGAACAGTGATCCGCAGCCGAATGCGAAGTATTCGTGTGCGGCGAACGTCGCGATAGCGAGATAAAAATCGCGCAGCGTGTTTTATCTCGCTGCTTGACGGAAAAAATAAATTCTGCTATTGTGCACATATGCGGGTCAGAAGACCCGGAGAGTGCACGCGGAGCATGGATCAGGAATAATAGATATTATAAGAGGAAGAAAATTTATGAGCAGAGAGTCAGACGACGATCAGGAGTACAGGCGGTCCGGGAGAAGAACGGATGACGGCCGGGAGCACAGAAGCTCAGGGAGAAGAACGGATGACGGCCGGGAGTACAGAAGTTCCGGAAGAAGAGGGGACGATGACCGAGAATACCGAAGCTCCGGGAGAAGAGCGGACGATGGCCGGGAGTACCGAAGGAACGGGAGAGGGACGGACGACGACCGGGAGTACCGAAGCTCCGGAAGAAGACAGAATGACGAGATGAGGCGCAGCCGTTCCGGGAAAAGGGCAAACAGAAAAAAACGAAAGAAAACTGCTCTGACGATCTTAATCCTGGTCATCGCTGTACTTGCGGCAATTGCGATTATTTTCTTCCTGTTCCTGGAAGGAACACTAAACAGTATCAAGAGAGTTGACAAGTCCAATGAGGCCTATGTGGCAAGGAGCGATGAGACCTTTGAGGTGGATTCCAGCGCGGGAAGCGACACGATGAACGCGGACGACGTCAATTTTAATGCTGGTAATATCGATGTCATGGACAGTGATGATGTGAAGAATATTCTGCTGATCGGACAGGATAAACGTTCGAATCAGAAAACCAGAACGCGTTCCGATACGATGATTATCGCGTCGATTAATACGAAAACCAATAAGATCACGATGGTATCGCTGATGCGTGACATGTATGTGCCGATTCCCGGATATTCAGCGAACCGGATTAATGCCGCGTATGTATTCGGCGGGATGAGTCTTCTCGACCAGGTGATCAAGGAGGATTTCGGAATCACCATTGACGGCAATGTCGTTGTGGATTTTGACGGTTTCCTTGAGACTATGACGAAGATCGGCGACCTCGATATAGAACTCACCGAGGACGAAGCAAATTATATGAATGCAAACGAAGGACTCGGCTCGGCAGAGGATAATGCTTCTGTGTCAAAAGCATGGGGACTTACAGCCGGGGTGAATTCGCTGACACCGGAGCAGGCACTTACGTACAGCCGGATGCGATATGTCGGAAACTCTGACTGGGAGAGAACCGAGCGGCAGAGAAAGCTTCTGACCGCGGTATTCAAAAAAGCCAAGAAATCAAGTGTGACGAAGATCCTCAGCATGGTCAGTGATCTGATCCCGTATTTTGAGACAGATCTGAGCAACAAGGAAATCCTGAAATATGTAAAGACCGTATTCAGCGGTGACATCAAGCTGAATTCAAAGAGCTACCGTATTCCGGTGGATGGCGGCTACACTTCTCAGACGATCAGCGGAATGTCTGTCCTGGTTCCTGATCTTGAGATTAACAGCGCTTATCTTCAGCATTACCTGTACAATAAGAAGATCAGTGAATCTCTGAAGGAGGCGGCAAAAAAGGCGGAAGTTTCGACGAGCTCTGACACAACAACACCCTCCGGCAGCGGTTCCTCCGGCAATACAACAGACGGAGGCAGCACCTATTCGTACAATACGGACAGCGGGAACGCGTATTCGGGCGGATATGACAGCTCCCAGGATTCATATTACGAGGAAGAAAACGGAACCGGCGGCTCGGGTACATATGGGCAGAATGATTACAGCGGCGGAACGGCTGACGGATACAACGGTCAGGAATATGCCGGAGACGGAGATGCGGGAGACGGATCAGGTACGAATCCCGGTGCGACGAATTCTGGAACGAATCCGGGGACAACAGATCCGGGGACTACAGATTCGGGAACCGGAAACGGGGCAGTGGACAATTCCGGAAATACGGACAACAGCGGTGCTGGAACCGGGAATCCGGGTACCGGGGACAACGGGGGCACAGGTGCTGCCGGAACCGGTTCGACAGATACTGGCGCGGGAGACAGCACAATGACAGGAGCAGCCGGAACTGCCGCGTAAATAATAGACAGCGTATCAGGCGCAAAACAACTGAATCTGTCAGCAGATTTGTATAAATGGCATGCATAAGGAGACGACAGCATATACGTCACCGGACAGAACAGAAGATCACCGGTTCTTCCTGATCCACGGCCTGCAGGGGCAGATCGTGGACGGAGGAACCGGTGATCTCATTTATTCGGTGTTTCGAACGAAGAAAAGCGGCGGTCTTTTAACACATCAGGCATGTTAATAAAATCCTCGAGGCAGTCGCGGATGGTACCAATCAGATACCAGACCGTCTCATAGCGGATAAACTGGAGAGCGTTCTGCGGCAGAAGAAACTGGTAATTCACCGGAAATTCTTCATCCCCATCCCAGAACTGAAACCAGACCGGGAAGTTGTCGAATACGGGAAGGATGAAGCTTACATCTGCGTTTCCGGGAGCAGGCGTACCATGAATAGCCAGGCAGGCTTTTCGTAAAGCATCGCTTTTCCCCGCGAACAGAGACTTGTCTGAATTCGAGACGAGAGAGGTGGCATGATACGCGCCGATGATGCCTCCAAGCCTGGAAACGGATGCCCATTCACCGGAAGGAATCGGCACCTCACCGTCAAGAGAGTAGGTAAACATCTCGTAGACCGTCATGGCAATCCCCGGTGCGGCTTTACGCCAGCCGGTTTCAGAAGGGGACGCAGCCTCGGAAGAAATCATTGAAGGGCAGGGCGAATCAATCTGAACCTCACAGGTGTGTCTGAGAATACGGGCGGGAAAGGAAAGATAACGGAAAGAAATCATGGAGTCATCTGCGTCAAGGTGATAGTGCCGGATGATTTTTTCCTGGTCGAAACCCTGAAAGAGTTTCCTGCCTGATTCCGTGAAACGCTCATAGTTGCTGTGCTTTTTGTACTGTTCAATGGTGTTCTGTATCTTCTTGTTTTCTGCCATATCGGGATCCCCCTCTTTCATATCTGCAGCGGGCGTTATCTTCAGGAAGGAAGACAACCGCTTCATCCGTTGTGCGCGATGCCAATCCGTTTTTCATGTATGATGATACGCCACCCCCGCCGGTTCTTTCAAGCATTGACGGAAAAACTTTCTCTGTGCTATATTTATAAGGTTTAGATAGAAGTTGTCAAAGCAGTGCAGAGAATGAACGGTGTGCCAGACAGGTGCGCCCCGGATAGTGTGAGGACGTTCCGGTCAAGGACTCTGCGATCGGATTAGGAGTATAGAACGTGGCTGATTATAGAAAAGAAATTCAAAAGAGACGTACCTTTGCGATTATTTCCCACCCGGATGCAGGTAAAACGACACTGACGGAGAAATTTCTGCTGTACGGCGGCGCGATTAATCTTGCAGGCTCTGTCAAGGGAAAGGCGACGGCAAGACATGCGGTATCTGACTGGATGGAGATTGAGAAGCAGAGAGGAATTTCCGTCACATCGTCCGTTCTTCAGTTCAATTATGAGGGCTACTGCATAAACCTGCTGGATACACCGGGACACCAGGACTTCTCTGAGGACACCTACCGCACGCTGATGGCTGCGGATTCCGCGGTGATGGTGATTGACGGCGGCAAGGGTGTGGAGCCGCAGACGAGAAAGCTGTTTAAGGTATGTGCCATGCGGCATATTCCGATTTTTACCTTTATCAACAAGATGGACCGGGACGCAAGGGACACCTTTGATCTGATTGATGAGATTGAGAAGGAACTGGGGATTCCGACATGCCCGATCAACTGGCCGATCGGTTCCGGGAAAAGCTTTCGCGGTGTGTATGACCGCGATACAAAGAGAGTCCTGACGTTCTCGGATACGATGAAGGGAACAAAGGAGGGAAAGGAAGAGGAGATCTCTCTCGATGATCCACATCTTCTGGATGTTATCACAGAGGATCAGAAGGAACAGCTGGAGGAGGAGATGGAGCTCCTGAACGGAGCAGCCGAGGAATTTGATCAGAAGAAGGTGACAGAGGGAAAACTCTCTCCGGTTTTCTTCGGATCGGCGCTTACAAACTTCGGCGTGGAGACCTTCCTGCAGCATTTCCTGAAGATGACAATGCCTCCGCTGGCAAGGATGTCGGACGAGGGTCTCATAGATCCGATGCAGGAAGATTTTTCTGCCTTTGTGTTCAAGATACAGGCAAACATGAACAAAAATCACAGGGACCGGCTTGCCTTCATGCGCATCTGCTCCGGCCGTTTTGAGGCGGACCGTGAGGTGTATTATGTGCAGGGCGACAAGAAGATGAGACTTCTGCAGCCGCAGCAGATGATGGCAGATGACCGGCATGTGGTGAATGAGGCATATGCGGGCGATATCATCGGCGTTTTTGACCCGGGTATCTTCTCAATCGGCGATACGGTGTGCGCGCCGGGCAAGAAATTCCGTTTCGAGGGAATTCCGACCTTTGCGCCGGAACATTTCGCAAGGGTTACACTGATTGACTCGATGAAGAGGAAGCAGTTTGTGAAGGGAATCCGTCAGATTGCACAGGAAGGTGCGATTCAGGTATTCCAGGAGATTCACGGCGGAATGGAGGAGATCATCGTTGGCGTGGTCGGCGTCCTTCAGTTTGATGTGCTAAAATTCCGGATTGAAAATGAGTACAATGTGGACATCCGGCTTGAGATGCTGCCTTATGAGTATATCCGATGGATCGAAAACTGGCATGATGTGGATCTGGACCATATTGTCGGGACCTCCGATATGAAGAAGGTTGAGGATATGAAGGGACAGCCGCTGCTGCTCTTTGTCAATTCCTGGTCGGTCGGGATGGTTCTGGACCGGAACGAGGGTCTCGTGCTGACCGAGTTCTCGCGGAACTGACCAGCTCGCCGAAGAGGATTCGGCGCAGGTGTGAGGTGCGGCTGTTGTTCAGGCCTGCCGATCAAGAAGATGCAAACAAAAATCGGTCAGGGACTTATCCGGGACGATTTGTCGGGAAGAGTTCACAAAGACGGCGGTGTTTGGTATAATTAGGGCAAAATCGGTTATCCGAAGGAGACATGCATCCGGGACATACGGCAGACGGCAAAGCGGAAGCGATGAAGGAGGAAGTTATGTCACAGAAGGGATCTAAGGAAAAGCAGAATACATATATGATTTATGACGATCACACCATCGGAACCGTTCAGATTGCGGATGAGGTCATCGCAACGATCGCTGCACTCGCTGCGACGGAGAATGACGGTGTTGCGTGTCTTGGAGGAGGCATCACTCACGCGAAGGCATCCCGTGCCGGCGCGCGTGCTCTCGCCAAGGGCATACGGATTGAACTTCAGGAGAAGGTGATCCGTGTGAACATCATTATCATTATGCGATTTGGATACAATATTCCGGAGACGACGAAGAAGGTTCAGGAGAGAGTGAAGAACGCACTGGAGACGATGACCGGCTTCGAGGTTGCGGATGTGAACGTGAGCGTCGCCGATGTGCAGGTCGAGAAATAAGTAAGCGCTTCAAAGGCTGACAGATCCATGCAGGCTGAGGAACAAGTGAGCGCGGTGAAGGCTGACGGCCTGTGCGGGGTGAGAAATAAGTAAGCGCGGCGAAGGCTGACGGTTTATGCAGTTTGTGAGACAAGAATAAGATCGGGAGATATTGAGAGAATGATACGTACCCAGCTGAGAGAGACAATTTTTCGCCTTCTTTTTATGAAACAATTTGCCGATAAAGAGGAGATGAATGACCAGGTAACGCTGTATCTGGATGAGATGCGGGGAGGGCTCGTTGAGATTCCTTACGCTTCCTATGAGAGCAGGGAGGAAGAAAGGGAGAACAATCCCGCTTTTGCCAATGCCGAGGATGTTACGATGGAGGACGAGAAATATATCCGCGAAAAGCTTTCCCGGATACTCGAAAAGCTTCCGGAGATCGACGGGAAGCTGAACGAGGCGTCCAGGAACTGGAAGACTTCCCGCATGGCGAAGGTGGATCTCAGTGTCCTGCGGCTCGCGGTATATGAGATTCTGTATGACGCGGATATCCCGACCGGAGTGGCAATTGATGAGGCGGTGGAGATCGCGAAACATTACGGAGGAGAGGAATCCGGCTCCTTTGTGAACGGCGTTCTCGGACAGATCGCGCGTGAAGAAAAGGAATGATCTGTATTGAATCATAATATATATTCGGTCGGACAGGTGAATGCATACATCCGGAATATGTTTGCGCAGGATTTTGCGCTGCGCATGATATCGGTGAAGGGTGAGATCAGCAACTGCAAATATCACCGCTCCGGCCATATTTATTTTACACTGAAGGACGCGCAGTCCGCCATATCGTGTGTTATGTTTTCGGGCGACCGGAGGGGCGGTCTGGGATTTCTGATGAAGGATGGAGACCGCGTCGTTGTGACAGGGCCGGTTGAGGTCTATACGAGAGATGGAAAATATCAGCTCTACGCCAAGAAGATTGAGCTGGAGGGAGCCGGACTTCTCTACGAGCAGTTTCTGAAGCTGAAGCAGGAACTGGAGGATATGGGGATGTTTGCGCCGGAATACAAGCGTCCGATCCCGAAGTACGTCCGCACGCTCGGGATTGTAACAGCGCCGACCGGTGCTGCCATACAGGACATCCGGAATATATCGCTCCGCAGAAATCCGTATATTCAGCTGATTCTGTATCCTGCTCTCGTACAGGGCGAGGATGCGGTTCCGAGCATTGTGCGGGGAATCGAGACACTGGACCGGCTCGGGGTGGACTGTATCATCGTCGGACGTGGCGGCGGATCCATTGAGGATCTGTGGGCTTTCAATGAGAGAGAGGTCGCGCGGGCAGTCTTTGACTGTCAGACACCGATCATCTCCGCTGTCGGTCATGAGACAGATACCACAATCACGGATTATGTAGCGGATCTCCGCGCCCCGACACCTTCTGCTGCCGCAGAGCTTGCGGTGGCTGATGTACGGGAGATTCTCCACAGGATGGAAATGTACCGAGGCAGGATGCTCACCGGTATGGAGAGGAGCATTTCCGCTGCGCGCGACCGGCTGGAGGCAGACCGGGCAAAGGTTCGGTATCTGAGTCCGGCCAATCAGCTGCGGGAGAAAAAACAGCGTCTCGCCGACCTGGAGGACCGTCTGGCGGAGCGACAGGAGCGGATTCTCATTGAGACTAAGAGACGGTGGAATGATCAGCTCCATCTGCTGCGGGAGCGTTCTGCGCAGATCACTGCGGAGCGAAGACATCGCCTGGAGCTGCTGATCCGGCAGCTGGATGGACTGTCTCCGATTCGGAAGCTGAATCAGGGTTATTCGTATGCTGAGGATGAAAGCGGCAGGAATATTTTTTCCGTAGATCAGGTCAGGCCGGGAGACGAGCTGTTGCTTTCGGTCACAGACGGAGTCATTCGCAGCAACGTCACAGACACGAGGAAGAGAAGGAGGGAGATCTGAATGGAATCTGCTGAGAAGAAGGAACTGACTCTTGAAGAATCCTTTCAAAGACTGGACGAGCTGATCGCGAAACTGGAGGATCGGGAGATTCCGCTGGAGGAGTCCTTCGCGGTTTACAAGGAGGGAATGGATCTTCTGAAATCCAGTCGGGAGAAAATTGATACCGTTGAGAAAAAAATGCTTCAGATAAGCGAAGATGGTGAATTAAGTGAATTTTGACGAGGAATTAAAAAAACGCCGGGATCGGGCGGATGCTGTTCTTGAGCGTTACCTTCCGGCGGAGGACGCAGTTCCGGGGAAGCTGGCGGAGGCGATGAACTACAGTATCCGGTCCGGGGGCAAACGGATCCGTCCGATTCTGATGATGGAAAGCTATCGGATGTTCGGCGGCAGGAAAACGGTCGTGGAGCCGTTCATGGCTGCCATTGAAATGATCCACACGCATTCTCTCGTGCATGATGACCTTCCTGCCGTCGACAATGATGAGCTTCGCCGGGGCAGAAAGACGACACACGCGGTGTTTGGAGAGGCAATTGGAATTCTGGCGGGGGATGCCTTGCTGAATTATGCCTACGAGACAGCTCTTCAGGCTTTCCGGCAGACGGAGGATGCACAGTCTGTTGTGGAAGCACTTGGAATTCTGGCGCGGGAAACCGGTCTGTACGGTATGCTTGGCGGCCAGAGCGTGGACGTAGAGAATGACAAAAACGGCACCTGCGCGCTGTCGAAGGAGACGCTGGATTATATTTATCTCCACAAGACGGGCGCGCTGCTGGAGGCTCCGCTGATGATCGGGGCGGTTCTCGCCGGAGCAGGCAAGGACGAGACCGAATCGATGAGGGAGATCGGAAGACGGATCGGTCTGGCGTTCCAGATTCAGGATGATATTCTGGATGTGACCAGTACTACGGAGGAGCTGGGTAAACCGGCAGGTTCCGATACGAAGAATGACAAGACGACATACGTCACGCTTCAGGGCGTGGACGGCGCACAAAGGACCGTAAGGGAACTGACCGATGTCGCGGTGAAACTTCTTGACCGTATGCCGGGTGACAGGGAATTCCTCCGGGAGCTTCTCGTCCGCATGGCTTCCAGAAGCAGATGATAGAGCAGATGTCAGACAGAGCCGGATGCTATGACTGCCAATTGATTCTGTCGGACAGATGTCAGAAGAGAGATTGAGGGGGATGGCTATGCTGGAAAAAATCAAGAAACCGAATGATGTGAAGAAAATTCCGGCGAACCGGCTCCCGGAGCTTGCGGATGAAATCCGTCAGTTCATGATTTCATCCGTCAGCAGAACCGGCGGGCATCTTGCGTCGAATCTGGGAGCGATTGAGCTGACGATTGCCCTGCATTATGTGCTCAACCTTCCGAAGGATAAGATCCTATGGGATGTCGGACACCAGTCCTACACGCATAAGATTCTGACCGGGCGCATGGATCGCTTTTCAACGCTGCGGCAGGAGGGCGGACTTTCCGGCTTTCCGAGACGGGAGGAGAGCAGCTGTGATTCGTGGGACGCGGGACACAGCTCGAATTCCATTTCCGCCGCGCTCGGCTACGCCAGGGCGAGGGATCTGCGAAGACAGCAGTACACGGTTGTATCTGTGATCGGTGACGGTGCGCTGACCGGTGGCATGGCTTATGAGGCGCTTGATAATGCCGCGCAGATGAAGACGAATTTTATCATTGTTCTAAATGACAACAACATGTCAATTTCCGGAAATGTCGGAGGAATGCATGACTATCTGGCAACGCTCCGGACGTCTCACGCGTATACGGATCTGAAAGAACAGGTGGCCGGAAAGCTTGAGAAGCTTCATGGCGGCGATGAAGTAATCGAGCGGATCCGGAAGACGAAGAACAGCATCAAGCAGCTCGTCATTCCGGGAATGCTTTTCGAGAACATGGGACTTACCTATCTCGGACCGGTGGACGGTCACAATATATCCGCGATGATTCGTCTCTTTGAGGACGCAAAGCGGATTAACGGCCCGGTGATCGTGCATGTGAAGACCGAGAAGGGACATGGCTATGCCCCGGCTGTCCGGCATCCGTCCAGATTTCACGGGACCGGCGCGTTCGACGTTGCAACCGGAATTCCGGAGAGCAGAGGGGCCGTAACCTGGACGGATATTTTTTCTACCGTTATGGTCAAGATGGGAGAACGGAATCCGGATGTCGTGGCGGTCACCGCGGCGATGAAGGAGGGAACAGGGCTGAAGCGCTTTGCGAATCGTTTTCCAGACCGGTTCTTCGATGTGGGAATCGCCGAGGAGCACGGGGTCACGTTTTCTGCGGGCCTGGCTCTCGGAGGGCTCATTCCCGTTTTTGCGGTGTACTCCTCTTTTCTTCAGAGAGGATTTGATCAGATAATGAATGATGTCTGCATGCAGAACCTGCATGTGATCTTTGCGATTGACAGAGGCGGACTCGTCGGTGCGGACGGAAAAACACATCAGGGAGTATTCGATCTTTCCTATCTGACCATGCTTCCGGGGATGACCGTGATGGCTCCAAAGAACAAGTGGGAGCTTTCCGATATGATGAAGTTCGCCGTGGCATTTGATGGACCGGTTGCCATCCGGTATCCGAAAGGCGCAGCGTACAGCGGCCTGATGGAATGCCGTGAGGAGATTGTTCTGGGCAAGGGAGAGATCCTGCGGAAGGGAAAGAAAATCGCGCTTCTTGCCGTGGGCTCCATGGTGGCCGAGGCTGTGGAGGCTGCGCAGCGTCTTGAGGCGGACGGATGGAACCCGACAGTTGTAAATATGCGCTTTGTAAAGCCGCTTGACCGGGAGCTTCTGCGGGAGCTTGCCTGTGACCATGATCTTTTCGTGACGATGGAAGAAAATGTCAGATGCGGAGGATTCGGGGAACAGGTTCTCGATGAGATGAAGAGCCTGCCGGAGGAACATCCGGTGCATGTAGAGATCATTGCCATTCCGGATACCTACATCCATCACGCCGGCAGAGATTCACAGATGCGGACGGCCGGCATCGACGCGGAGACGGTTTATCAGAGAATCTGTGAAATCCTGTAAGGGACGGGCTGGTTACTGTTCGCAAGGTGAGGCTTATGCGGCCCAATAGCTGCACAGCGCGCAGGTTGTATGAGTCTGGTTATTGTTCGTAAGGTATGGCCTTTGTGGTCCTGCTGCCATCGGGCAGCGGAGAAACCGGAGACGAGGGGAGGAAGAAGCGTGGCGAAGAAACGCCTGGATATACTGGTGACAGAGAGGGGACTTGCTCCCTCGCGGGAAAAGGCAAAGGTGCTGATCATGGCCGGTGAGATCTTTGTGGACGGGCAGAGGGAGGACAAGGCCGGAATGACGTTTGCGGAGACAGCGGAGATCACGCTGAAGGGACGGGATCTTTTTCCGTTCGTGAGCCGTGGCGGGCTGAAGCTGGACAAGGCGGTGAAGAGCTTTGGTCTGGATCTCTCGGGCAGAGTCTGCATGGATGTAGGCGCGTCCACCGGAGGTTTTACGGACTGTATGCTTCAGAACGGAGCGGTCAAGGTATATTCGGTGGACGTGGGACGGGGACAGCTGGACTGGAAGCTTCGTGAGGACCCGAGGGTTGTTGTCATGGAGAAGACAAACATCCGCTATGTGACGGCGGATGATATCCGGGAGCGGCCTTCGTTCGTTTCCGTGGATGTTTCCTTTATCTCGCTGACAAAGGTTCTTCCGGCTGTAAAGGCGCTGATGGAGCCGGAGGGAGAGCTTGCGTGCCTGATCAAGCCGCAGTTTGAGGCGGGACGTGAAAAGGTCGGGAAAAAGGGCGTCGTCCGCGATCCTGCGGTGCATGAGGATGTGATCCGGATGATTGTTTCCTTTGCCTCCGGTATTGCGCTCTGGCCGGAGAAGATTGATTATTCCCCGATCAAGGGCCCGGAGGGTAATATCGAGTATCTGGTATACCTGAGAAAATATTCCGATGGAAGCGGCAGCAGCCGGATTACGGAGGAAATGATTCGTGAGACCGTGGAAGCCGCGCACAGCGCCCTTGACAGGAAAGCGGAGAAATGATGCGCATGACAGCTATGAAGAATTTTTTTATCATCACGAACCTTGCCAAGGATCCGGATCGGAGTATCACGGATTCGATTGTGAGATATATAGAGAACCGTGGCGGGAAGGCTGCGGTTCACATTGACAGCGCAGCCCCGGAGGATGGGCGCCGCAGCACAGAGCCGGAGGATATACCGGAGGATACCGACGGTATCATCGTGCTCGGGGGTGACGGAACTCTGATCCGGGCTGCGGACGACGTGGTGGACAGACAGATTCCGCTTCTCGGGGTGAATCTGGGAACGCTGGGATACCTGACGGAAATAGATCGGAATTCTATCTTCCCGGCGTTGGATGCTCTGCTTGAGGGCAGATACCAGGTCGAATCCCGCATGATGCTGCGAGGGAGAGTTTATCATGAGGGAAAACTGATCAGTGAAGAAAGTGCATTGAATGACATCGTGATCGGACGGGAGAATTCCATGCATGTGATTTCAATTACAAACTATGTGAATGACGCATTTCTGAATTCCTATCGCGCAGACGGCATGATCATTTCCACTCCGACCGGATCGACCGGGTACAGCCTGTCTGTGGGCGGTCCGCTGATTTCGCCGGAGGCCCATCTGTTTCTGATGACTCCGATTGCCGCTCATACCCTGAACACCAGAAGCATTATCCTTCCGGAAGAAAACAGAATCACGGTAAGGCTCGGCCCCGGAAGGGACAATACCATCGAGCATGCGATGGCTTACTTCGACGGCGACCGGAAAGCGCCGATGGTAACCGGAGACAGTGTCGTAATTGTCCGCGCCGACAGGGATGTGAAGATCACGAAGATACATAACGACAGCTTTCTCGGAACACTGAGACGAAAAATGAGTAACATCTGAGGATGAAAAACTGCGGGAACGGTATAAAGCGTGCGGATGCGCGCTGGAGCGGGCAGCTTCGGCGCGGAGAGGAGAAGAACGGAAGCTGTACGAACGGGCGGCGCGCTGGCACCGTAAACGTTTTACGGATGGAGGATTCAGGTGAAGCTTGAGAGACAGACGGAGATATTAAGACTGATCCATGAATATGAGATTGATACACAGGAGGAACTCGCCAGAAGGCTGCAGGAGAACGGCTTCGATGTGACGCAGGCAACCGTCTCGAGAGATATCCGGGATATGAAGCTCACGAAGGCTGTCGGAGAAAATGGCCATCTGCGGTATACGCTTCTTCAGAATCAGGCGAAGGATACCGCCGGGCGATACGTGCGTATGCTTCGGGATGCGGTCACGGCGATCGACGTGGCGGGAAACCTGCTGGTGGTTCACACGGGCTCCGGAATGGCTATGGCAGCAGCGGCCGTCATAGACGAGATGAGCTGGGAGGAAATCGTCGGATGTATCGCGGGAGACAATACCATTTTCTGTGCCACGAGGAGCGTTGACGAAGCCATGTGTGTGAAAGACAAGTTTCAGAAATTACTGGAAAAATTCTGAGTCCCGAAGGAAAATATCGTTTTTCGTGACCTCAGCAGTAAACAGGAGGAAGAGGAGAATGCTAGCAGAGCTTCATGTCAGGAATCTGGCGCTGATCGATGAGGCGGAGGTTGCCTTCGGCCCGGGTCTGAATATTCTTACCGGTGAGACGGGAGCCGGAAAATCTATCCTGATCGGTTCCATTAATCTGGCCCTCGGCCACAAGATGCAGAAGGAAATGCTGCGCAAGGGGGCGGGAGCCTGTCTTGTGGAGCTTGTTTTTCAGATTGAGAATCCGACGATTCTGCAGCGCCTTCAGGATATGGATGTGGATACCGAAGAGGGGCAGCTGATCATTACACGGAAAATCACGGACGGCAGAAGTATCTGCCGCCTGAACGGAGAAGTAACAACCGCTGCGAGGATCCGGAAGATTTCCAGCCTTCTTCTGGACATTCACGGGCAGCATGAGCATCAGAAGCTTCTGTACCCGGACAACCAGCTGGAAATTCTGGATGAGTATGGGCAGGATATTCTTGCCCTGCCTCTCGAACGGGTGGAGGACTCGTATCAGGCGTGGCGCGCGGTATGCGAGGAGCTGAAGGAGTATGAGATTGATGAGAAAGAGAGAGAACGTGAGCTTTCTTTTCTGAAGTATGAGATCAGCGAGATTGAGGATGCCGCTCTGGTTCCCGGCGAGGAAGAGGAGCTTGAGAAAAAATACCGGCTGATGTCGAACAGCAAGAAGATCGCGGAGTCATTGGGCGAGGTACACCGTCTGACCGGGTACGAGGATGGCGCCGGAGACATGACCGGACGTGCGGTACGGGAGCTGTCGCAGGTGGCCGGATATGACGAGGCGCTCTCGGGATTTGCCGCGAGCATCGGGGACATTGATAATCTGCTGAATGATTTTAACCGGGAGATCTCGGATTATCTGTCGGAGTTTACCTTTTCCGAGGAGGAGTTCTTCGAAACGGAGAAAAGGCTGGATCTGATTAACGGTCTGAAGGCGAAGTACGGAAAAACGACGGCGGACGTTCTGGAATATCAGAAACAGCAGAAAAAAAAGCTGGAGAAAATGGAAAACTTCGACCGGCAGAAGCAGGAACTTTTACAAAAGAAGGAAGAACTCGAGAAGACCCTGGAGCGGGACTGCCGGGTGCTGTCGGAGGAAAGAAAGAGGGCAGCCGCGGACCTCTCCGCAGGAATCCGGGATGGACTCAAGGAGCTGAATTTCCTCTCGGTAGAATTTGAGATTCGTTTTGCCAGAACCGCAAATTACAGCAGAAAAGGGTATGACGCGATTGAATTCCTGATCTCGACCAATCCGGGTGAGCCGGTTAAGCCGCTGGCATCTGTCGTTTCCGGAGGTGAGCTTTCGAGAATTATGCTTGCCATCAAGACGCTTCTGGCGGACAAGGATGATACAGAGACGCTGATCTTCGATGAGATTGACACCGGAATCAGCGGAAGGACGGCACAAAAGGTGTCGGAGAAGATGGCGAGGATCGGAAGAAATCATCAGGTGATCTGCATCACGCACCTGGCGCAGATTGCGGCGATGGCGGACCATCATTTCGAGATCGCCAAAAGTGTGGAGAATGCGTCCACGATCTCCAGGATCCGTGAACTCAACAGCGAGGAGTCTGTGGAGGAGCTGGCACGTATCCTGGGAGGAGCAGAGATCACCCGCGCGGTGCGGGATAACGCAAGAGAGATGAAGCTTCTCGCAGAGGAGAAAAAGAAGGCACTCTGATCATGGTGCGCTGAATTATCCGGTGTTCCTTTGGCTTTGCCGCGAAGTCTGTAAGATCTTATGTCCTGGCATCTTTACATTATTCAATGTTATTTTGGCTTTGTCGCGAAGTGCCGGATCACGAGAAAGAGTACGATGACGCCCGCAGCGGAATATCCGAGAAAACCGAGAAGAGGCATTCCAAGTATCTTCGGGTGCATATCCGTGAGACAGAGAATGCTGGATGAGATCAGTAGTGCGACCACCCACATGCCGATGACGATGTTCTGGACGAGCTTCCGCATCAGCCACGCAAGATTTTTCGAGGTTTTCAGCTCCAGATTGACACGGCTCTGTCCGTTCAGGTATTCCTTCATGATGCGGCTCATCAGGGAGGGAAGCTTCGCGGAGTCTCTGGCGGCGTAGAAAAGGTCCTGCCCGCTGTGACTGAGAGCTTCTTTCCAGTCAAAGCTTTTCAGATAGGAGGCCTGGATTCGCTGAGAGGCGATTTCCGCCATATTGATGTCCGGACTGATCTCTGCCAGGTCACCTTCCATATGGGTCAGTCCTCTTGCCAGCATGGTGAGACCGTGCGGCATCGTAATTCTGTTTTTCTTCATGGCGTCCATGACATCCATGAAGAAATCTGCAATGTCTATTCCGGCGATGTCCGTGTCGCCGTAGCGCTGAAGGATATCACGCAGATCCTGGTACAGCTGTTCTCTGTCGGGCTTTCCCTTTCGGAAATCCGCCAGCGACAGTACCGCGTTCTCCACGCGTGACACGTCATGATCGGCAATTCCTTTCACTGCCTCTGTGAGCAGACCGCGTTCTCGCTCATTGAGGCGTCCCATCATTCCCATGTCGATCCAGATGATCTTTCCATCCCTGATTCGCAGATTCCCCGGGTGCGGGTCCGCATGGAAGAACCCGTCGTTAATGACCTGCTTGATGTAGTTGTCGACCAGCTTCGCTCCGATTTCGTGAAGATCATAGCCGTTTTTCTGAAGGGCTTCTGTATCCGTGATGGAAAATCCGTCAATGTATTCCATGACGAGAACATGTGAGGTTGTGTACCTGCGGTATAGCGTCGGTACGTCGACGAATGCGACGTCACTGTTGCATCGGGCAAACTCTTCCATGTTGTCTGCCTCTTTCAGGAAGTTCATTTCCTCCTGTGCAACCGACCAAAGTTCATCGAGAACCTGACTGAGATCCACGACATTTTTAAGCCCGCCGATGGAAGGCAGTAATCTTACTGCCCGGTGGAGAAGCCGGATATCCCGGGACATGGTGTCGTATATGCCCTTCCGCTGCACCTTGATGATAACGTTCTCACCGGTTTTCAGACGCGCGCGGTGTACCTGGGCGATGGACGCGGAGCCAAGAGAGACAGGGTCGATGCTCTCGAAGATCTCGGACCATCTGTCACCGTAGGAGGTCTCGATAACGGAGATGACGTCGGAGAAGGGCATGGGCGTCACTTCAGAATTGAGCTTCATCAGCTCTGTGCAGTATTCCTTGGGCAGAATATCGGAGTGAAGGGACATAATCTGTCCGAGCTTGATATAGGTAGGGCCAAGTTCCTCGATGACAATCCGAAGCTTCTCCGGGGTGACGCCGCGGAAGACCTTGTTTTCGAGGAGAATCTGTGTGATCTCCTTCAGACGGGAGGAGCTGTCAGGCTTTTTTTCAGGTTTTTCCGGAACGGTATTCTTGTTGTTCACGTTCTCTTCTGCATGATTCATGACAAATTCTCACCTTCTCTGTAAAGATCTGTGGTCCGCAGGGACACCACAGGTGTGTCAGCATGCCGTGACGGAGGAGGAAAGCAGGCAGTATTGTCCGCTTACGCGTCACTTCGTGCTCATACCTGTTGTCGTCGCTAATGTTCTTGCCCACTGGTGAGCAAGCTCCCCGTGGGCCAAGAACATTGCGACTGGACTTTTCAGTAAACCTCATACGATAAGGCGTGCCACATACTGTCCGGATGGCAGGCTCAGTCGTCCGGAGTTTCCTCTGCAGCGGTATCCTTCGCGGCAAGCTGCTCCTTCAGAGCGGCAAGCTGTTCGGGAGTCAGGCTGTTGAGCATTTCGGAGAAGTCGTCTCCCTTTGGAGCGGCTGACGGCTGACTGGAATCGGCTTTTGCCGCGGTCTTCTCCTTCGCCTTTGCCTTTGCGTCAGCGACGGCATCATCCACCTTGTGCTTGAGCTCCTGATTCAGAACCTTCCCCTGCTCAACGGTAAGCTCTCCCTTTTCGACGAGGCTGTCGATGGCCGCCTTTGATTTCTCCGCGCCGAGAGCTACAGCTCCCACACCCGCGAGAAAAATTTTACGGAAAGTATCGGTCAGTTTTAAGTCGTCACTCATAATGATTCCTCCTTTTGTGCATTTATCTGATTGAAGATTGCTGTATATTTTATTCCTGAATTTCATAAGGAGCAAAATACGATATAGGTTTGGGCTGCTTCCGACTTTCAGACCCGCAGGATCAAAATACCTTCGGGACAAAGATGAGAAGCCCGATGATTGCGGCAAAAATCGCCGATATCAGAACCGCTCCGGCTGCAGCATCCTTTGCAAGCTTTGCCAGCGGCTGTCTCTCCGGGGATACCAGATCGATACAGGCTTCGATGGCGGTATTGACAATTTCCAGGCTCAGCACCTGCGCGAAGAGAATCATGCAGATCATCCATTCAGTCATGCTGATGTGCAGGACGCAGCCGGCAATGATGACAAGCGTCATAAAACCCAGATGAATCTTGATGTTGCGCTCTCTGCGGATGCAGGCCCAGATGCCCTGGAAGGCATATCCGAAGCTTTTATATAAGGGATTCTTTCTCAATTTGACGCTCATCCTCTGCTTTAAAGGTTTTCCTTTCCCGGCTTCAGTTACAGAATTTTTATAACTGAATTGTACCACTGTCGGCGCAACAATACAACTTCCAACCGTTCCCGGCAGCTGCGGGTATAACCGTCCCCGGCAGCTGCGGATGGACGGTATCGGCGTGAATGATGACCGGTATTTTAAGAGACAGGGTATATGGGATCGGGCTTTGTGTGGACGGTATCAGCGTGAAGTGCAACCGGAAACAGGAAAGAAATTAAATTTTGTAAGATTTGTTACGGCAAAATTGTATTTTTCTGTTATACTGAACTCATTCTGATGTTGAAGTTAATCCCAGGAGGTATAATGATGGATACAAATAATGCGATGTTCTGTTATCAGTGCCAGGAGACGATGGGCGGAACGGGCTGTACAAGAGTAGGAATGTGTGGCAAGAAGCCGGATCTTGCCGCGATGCAGGATCTGCTGATCTATGTGACGAAGGGACTGTCTGCGATTGCCACACAGCTTCGCAGAGAAAAGACAGAGGTCACGGCGGACGTGAACCACATGGTGACGTCAAACCTTTTCGCAACGATCACGAATGCGGATTTCGACAAGGAGGACATCATCTCCAGAATTGAAGCGACGCTGAGGAAAGAAGATGAACTTCTGGCTAAGGTGAGCAAGAAGGATGCTCTGCCGGAGGCGTCTCTGTGGAGAGGGTCTCGCGAGGAGTTTGCGGCAAAGGCCGCTGGTGTCGGAGTTCTTGCCACAAAGGATGAGGATATCCGCAGCTTCCGCGAACTGATTACCTACGGAGTGAAGGGGCTTGCCGCTTATGTGAGTCACGCGAACGCACTTGGAAAGGAAGATACCGAGATCGATATGTTCATACAGAGGGCGCTGGCACAGACCATGGATGATACGCTCACTGGTGGAACCCTTCTCGCACTTGTGATGGAGACCGGACGATATGGCGTTCGCGGCATGGATCTGCTGGATCGCGCCAACACGGAGACATACGGCAATCCGGAGATTACAAAGGTGAATATCGGCGTTCGCAGTAACCCGGCGATTCTGATTTCCGGTCATGATCTGAAAGATCTGGAGATGCTTCTGGAGCAGACACAGGGAACCGGCGTGGACGTATACACACACGGCGAAATGCTTCCGGCGCATTACTACCCGGCGTTCAAGAAATATGAGAATTTTGCCGGCAACTACGGAAACGCATGGTGGAAGCAGAAGGAAGAGTTCGAGAGCTTCAATGGTCCGGTTCTTCTGACCACGAACTGCCTGGTTCCGCCGAAGGATTCTTACAAGGATCGTCTGTTCACAACCGGCAATGCCGGCTATCCGGGCTGTGTTCACATCGACTCGGATGAGAACGGACACAAGGATTTTTCCGCAATCATCGAGATGGCTAAGAAACTGCCTTCACCGACGGAGATCGAAACCGGAGAAATCGTAGGAGGCTTCGCGCATAATCAGGTATTTGCGCTTGCGGACAAGGTAGTGGACGCGGTAAAGAGCGGAGCGATCCAGAAGTTTATCGTGATGGCTGGCTGCGACGGCCGCGCGAAGACCAGAAGTTACTACACGGATTTCGCGAAGGCGCTGCCGAAGGATACGGTGATTCTGACAGCGGGCTGCGCGAAGTACAGATACAACAAGCTTGATCTCGGAGAGATCAACGGGATCCCGAGGGTACTGGATGCTGGACAGTGCAACGATTCGTACTCCCTGGTTCAGATTGCGCTCAAGCTGAAAGAGGTGTTCGGATACGACAATCTGAATCAGCTTCCGATTGTCTACAACATCGCATGGTATGAGCAGAAGGCGGTAATCGTACTGCTTGCTCTTCTTTACCTGGATGTAAAGCACATTCATCTGGGACCGACGCTCCCCGCGTTCCTTTCTCCGAATGTCGCAAACGTGCTGGTGAAGTATTTCGGCATTTCCGGAATCGGCACCGTTCAGCAGGATATTGACTCCATGCTTGGAGGCTCTGATCAGCTGATCCGTGCGGATATGATTGTCGGCGATATTGTGCAGGCATATCCTTCTCTGGTGCCGGTAATGCTCAGCTGCGGTCTTCACTGCATCGGCTGCGGTGTCTCTGAAATGGAGACACTTGAAGAGGCATGCATGACCCACGGACTGGATGTGTATGATATGCTGGATATTCTGAATGACGAGCTTGCGCACGAAAAGAATAACAAGTGATTTTCTGACGCAGATATGAGAGACCGCCACACCGGCTGTATTGCAGTTGGTGTGGCGGTCTTTTATTTACGCGAACAGTGAGCCGCAGCCGAATGCGAAGTATTCGTGTTCGGCGAGCGTCGCGATAGCGAGATAAAACTCGCGCAGCGTGTTTTATCTCGATGGGGACGGTGCTTTATATTTCAGTGTTGTCAGAGCGTTGATCTTCAGAGACAACAGAAGAATTGATCGCGGCGGAAGCGGCTGCCGCTTCCCGTCCGCCCCGGCCGGTTTCGTTCGTGATGCAGGGGTCCTTCGGAACAGCGGGCTTAGGCTTCGGGTTCCGGTTGATGGGTGTCGTATCACCGATTCCCAGTGCCTCCCCGGCTACGCCGAGGGAGGAAATGACATTCGCAATGTCAGAAGGCATGTAGATCTTGGTGGCTCTGCCGTCGGAGACGTCTTTGAGGGCTTCGATTCCCTTCAGCTTCAGGACACTCTCACTGATGCCTGCCCTGTTCAGATCACTGATACCTGCAGCCTCCGCCTCATAGACGAGCTTGATGGATTTGGCGCGTCCCTCGGCCAGAGCGATCTGAGCGTCACGTTCCGCTTCAGCGGCCAGAATCTTCGCCTTCTTGTCGCCCTCTGCCCGGCTTACAACGGCTTCCTGATGCGCCTGTGCCTCCAGAACCGTCTGACGGCGCTCGCGTTCTGCCCTCATCTGCTTCGTCATGACCTCTTCGATCTCCTTCGGGGGCTGGATATTCTTGATTTCCACGCGGGTGACCTTGATGCCCCAGGGATCGGTCGCCTCGTCGAGAATCGCCTGCATTCTTCCGTTGATTGTCTCGCGGGAGGTGAGCGTCTGATCCAGTTCCATGTCGCCAATGATGTTTCGCAGCGTCGTTGCGGAGAGGTTCTGCAGACCGGAGATCGGATTTTCAATTCCGTAGGTGTAGAGCTTCGGATCAAATACATAACAGAAGACAACCGAGTCGATCATCATGGTGACGTTGTCCTTGGTAATGACTGGCTGCGGCGGAAAGTCCAGTACCTGTTCCTTCAGGGATACTTTTTTGGCGATTTTTTCAACGATAGGCATTTTCAGATGAAGACCCGCATTCCAGATTGTCTTGAACTTTCCGAGGTGTTCAATGACGTATGCCTCTGCCTGCGGAACAATCCGAATGTTCGCCGCGATAAGCCAGATAACGAGAATCGCCAGAATAATCCAGATAACTGCCATATGAAATACTCCTTTCATGGATGACTGCAGGGCTGCTTATATGCAGCGCGGCAGCCGGGTTTATACAATATTGTGGTGCAGGTAAAGCCCGCGCAGGCGGCTGTCGAAGTCTCTGCCCGCGTTCTTACGAAATGGCGGCTTCAGCTGTATCATCAGTATATCATGACATATCCGCCAACGCATTAATTATTTTCGGAAAGTAAGAAAAATATCTAAAAATAGTGAGAATTGTATTCTGCGAACGTAAGGTGTACGACAGCAAATCCTCATCCCCCGCAACCGGATTGTTTTTAGGTGTCTGAAGTTATAAAATAGATAGTAACTCGTTACAAAAACTGAAGAAATGTGAGGACAATATGCGATTTGAGAAGAAAAATACGGAGGTGATTGATGACCCGGTCCGTCACGCGGAATCCGTGTATCAGAAGAAATTTCACGTTGTGCAAAAGGCAGTACCGTGGGAATCGGTTTCTGGTGTATGCGTGACCTCGCAGTTCAGTTCCCTGGGAAAAGGGTATCAGAGACACTGCGGCCCTGTGGCGATTACAAATCTGATTCTGACACTGGATAAATGGTCTCTATGTGGAAAAAATCGGGAAAATACTGAAAGAGTGAAGGGGAGATATACGGATTCCGGGCAGAACTGGCAGAATTGCGGGCAGTCTCTTCTGCCGGAGGATGTGTTCCTTCGGGTGAGCGGAATCGGTGAAAAAACGCTGATCTATCATAACATGGATCTTTTTCATCATTTCGGAGGAACCAGTGATGCTCTGACGGGGCTTTATATCCGGGTCTGCCTGAGAAAGTATCACCTGGTATGCTCTGTCCTGCCGTGTGTCCCATATCGGAAAGGCCTTTTCATGGAGTGGGCGAAGGAGGGGCGGATTCTGTATCTCCAGCTGCGGAATCATCCCTGCTACGGGGATCATCATGTGATCTGCTACGGGGCAGTAGAGGTGGAAAGCGAGGACCGGGAGGAGCACGAGCTCTACCTTGCGATCGCGGACGGATGGGCGCCGCATCTGCGGTACCTTGCCGTGTCCGGACTCGGAATCTGCTTCGTGCATCAGATTATTCCGGAGAAGATCAGACAAAAAATATCCGCGGGCAGAACAGGAGGGTCAATTTGAGTGAGAAGATGAGAGTCGAGCAGAAGAGCTGGACAAAGACAAGTATTGTGCGGGTGTTTTTCTTTGTGATCCTGATTGTGATGCAGTTCGCGTGGATTTTTACAATGATCACCAGTCTGGAGGCCAGGCTGCCCTGGCTTTCCACGACGATTACCTTCGGAGCCATGATTCTGACGCTCACAATTTTTGCGCGGCACATGAACGCGTCGTACCGGATGTTCTGGATGATGGTTGTCATGGCTTTCCCGATGGCGGGGATTGTCTTTTACGCGATCATGGGAAGAAAAAATTCCACCCGGCGCATGCGGCGTGAGTTTGAGGAAATCGATCATGAGCTGTTCCGAAAGCTGAAGCAGAGCCGAAAAACGCTGGAGGCACTGGAAAAAGAGGATCAGAGAGCTGCCGGAGCCTCCAATTATCTGTGGAAGACCTGTGGTTTTCCGGTGTACCAGAACACGCGGGTGAAGTTTTTCCCGGATGCGGCGGAAGCCTTTGAGTCACAGCTTCATGATCTGGAGAATGCGCAGCATCATATTTTCATGGAATATTTCGCGATTGAAGAGCAGGGCGCTTTTGAAAGAGTGTTTCGGATTCTGAAGAAAAAAGCTGCGGAGGGCGTGGAGATCCGTATGATCTACGATGATATCGGAAGCATTGCTTTTCTGAACCGGAAATTTAACCGGAAAATGGAAGAGGCGGGCATCCACTGCATTCGGTTCAACCCTGTGCTCCCGCTGCTCAATATCTTCATCAACAACAGGGATCACAGGAAAATCATGGTGATCGACGGGGAAATTGCCTATACCGGCGGCTACAATATGGCGAATGAATATTTCCATATAACAAAGCCGTATGGCTTCTGGAAGGATACCGGAATTCGTCTGGAAGGCGCTGCTGTGCGCAGTTTTTCTCTGATCTTTCTGGAAATGTGGGATCTGCTCAGTCACACCGACCCGGATTGTGATGTGAAGAAATATCTGCCGGAGATCCCCGGAGGAATCGGGAGCGACGGCTATGTGCAGCCCTATGCGGACAGCCCTCTCGACGATGAGCCGACCGGCGAAGAGGTCTATATGAATATGCTCAGGTCGGCCAAGAACTACGCGTATTTCGTGACACCGTATCTGATTATTACGGACGAAATGCGTCGGGAGATGGTGGGCGCCGCGAAGAGAGGGGTTGACGTGAGAATCATCACCCCGGGGATCCCGGACAAGAAACTGGTCTACCAGGAGACAAGGTCCTACTATTCGGGACTGGTCCGCGGAGGTGTTCGGATTTACGAGTATACGCCGGGCTTCTGTCACGCAAAGATGAGTATCGTCGATGACCGGTCGGCCACGGTCGGGACGATCAACCTGGACTACCGGAGCCTGTATCTTCATTTCGAGGATGGGGTTCTGTTCCACCGCACCAGCATTGTCGGGGAGATCAAGGCGGATTTTGAGAAAATGCTGCTGGAATCCGAAGAGGTGACGGATCGATACCGGAAGGGTGCGCAGACGATTTTGCAGCGGTCTGTGCGCGCGCTTCTCCGGTTCGTCGCGCCGCTTCTCTGAGACGGTAAACAGCGTCACATACTTTATAGGCTGCGGATTGCGTCTTATTCTGCATCAGAGTCTCTTGCGCGCGCTTCGGATGTGACGATTATATGCGAATGGAAAACGCAGTGGAGAGACGTCCTCAGTCTCTTCCGCGCTTGCGGCGGTCCAGTCTGCGTTTTGGAAGTGCTGATAAAGCAACTGGAATCCTTCCCGGTTTTGCAGAATGCCGCTTGCAATTGAAAATACAGTGTTATATAATGAAGCGACTGAAAAGTGTAGCATTTTACTAGGGTTTATTTTACAGGAACCGTGAAAAAGCGAGGAGATGGAGGATTCACACGGTATGCGATGCTATGTGCCGCGTGCCGCGCGAGTGCGTATCACAGAGAAATTCGCGGCCTGTACAGTTTGCGATCAAAGCAGATCGCAGGAATGTTTTACGGACAGTGATATCAGGAGGATGTTATGGCAGATATTTTATTACAGGTGAAGGACCTGTCAGTCAGTGTAGAGGACAAGGATATCCTGAAGGGATTAAACCTTGAGGTGAGAAAGGGAGAGACCCACGTTCTGATGGGACCGAACGGAGCGGGCAAATCCACACTCGGAAATGCGCTGATGGGCAATCCGAATTACATCGTCAAGAGCGGCGATATTATTTTTAACGGCAAGAGCATTCTGGATGAGCCGGTGAATCAGAGAGCAAAGGACGGCTTGTTCATGTCCTTTCAGAACCCTCTGGAGGTTCCCGGAATTTCTCTTTCGAACTTTATCCGCAACGCGTTGGAGAACCGGACAGGCGAGAGAATCCGTCTCTGGGATTTCCGCAAGAAGATTGCGGCGGCAATGGATGTTCTGCAGATGGACCACTCCTACGCGGAGCGTGATCTGAACGTTGGCTTCTCCGGCGGCGAGAAGAAAAAGGCAGAGATTCTTCAGCTGCTCATGCTGAATCCTTCTCTTGCGATCCTTGATGAAACCGATTCCGGTCTGGATGTCGACGCGGTGCGCACCGTATCCAAGGGAGTTGAGGAGTATCAGAAGAACAGAGACGGATCGCTGATCATCATCACACACAGCACTCGTATCCTGGAGTCGCTTCATGTGGATGCCACACATGTCCTCGTAGACGGCACGATCGTTGAGAACGGCGACGCGTCACTCGTAGATGAGATCAATGAGAACGGATTTGAGCGGTTCATTAAGGAAGAAAACGGAGAGGCATAAGGAGATCATATGGCAAAGGAAAAGACATACGTCGAGGATATAGACCGGAGTATGTACGACTTCCGAAATGAGGAAAAAGATGAGTTCCGAATTGAGGAAGGCCTGACTCCGGATATTATCCTTGAGATTTCAAAAGAAAAAAATGATCCGGAATGGATGAGGGATTTCCGTCTGAAATCTCTGGATATCTACAACAAAAAGCAGGTTCCTGACTGGGGACCGTCCATTGAAGGCCTGGATATGGATAACATTGTCACTTATGTGCGTCCGAACTCCAAGCGTATGGCAAAAGACTGGAATGATGTTCCGGATGAGATCAAGGACACATTTGAACGTCTCGGAATTCCGCAGGCGGAGAGAAAATCTCTTGCGGGCGTGGGCGCGCAGTATGATTCCGAGCTTGTATATCACAACGTAAAGGACGAGGTTGCGGCACAGGGTGTCATCTACACGGATATTGAAAGTGCGCTCCGCGGAGAATACGCGGATATGATCCGGAGCCATTTCATGAAGCTGGTACCTCCGACCGATCATAAATTCGCGGCTCTTCACGGCGCCGTGTGGTCGGGCGGATCCTTCGTGTACGTTCCGAAGGGGGTTCATGTGGACATTCCGCTGCAGTCCTACTTCCGTCTGAACGCCAAGGGCGCGGGACAGTTCGAGCACACACTGATCATCGTGGATGATGATGCGTACCTTCATTTCATCGAGGGCTGCTCGGCTCCGAAGTATAATGTGGCGAACCTCCACGCGGGCTGCGTCGAGCTTTACGTAGGAAAAAATTCGACACTTCGCTACTCCACGATCGAGAACTGGTCAAAGAACATGTACAACCTGAACACAAAGCGTGCGCGGGTTGAAGAGGGCGGAAAGGTAGAATGGATTTCCGGTTCCTTCGGCTCACACGTATCCTATCTGTATCCGATGAGCATTCTGGCCGGAAGAGGCGCACGGGCGGAATTCACAGGCGTGACCTTTGCGGGAAAGGGACAGAATCTTGACACCGGATGCAAGATGGTGCACAGCGCACCGGATACTTCCTCCTATGTCAGCACCAGATCCATCTCGAAGGACGGAGGTATCAGCACCTTCCGCAGCTCCGTTGTGGTCAACAGTCAGGCGAAGAACAGTAAGTCATCAGTGTCCTGCCAGTCTCTGATGCTTGATGCCGAGTCCAGATCAGATACGATTCCGGCAATGGATATCCGGACACAGCAGGCAGATATCGGACATGAGGCAAAGATCGGCCGTATCAGCGATGACGCGGTGTTCTATCTGATGAGCAGAGGACTGTCCGAGGAGGATGCCCGCGCGCTGATCGTCAGCGGATTCGCGGACAATGTAGGCAAAGAGCTTCCTCTTGAGTATGCGGTTGAGATGAATAATCTGATCCGTCTCGAGATGAAGGGCAGTATAGGTTAAGGAGGCAGATATGGGAGAAAACGGAAATATAAAAATCAACCGGCTGCCGGCTATTACCTGGTACTGGCTGAATATGAACGAGGCAAGTGTCGGAACAAAATTCTCCGGCGCGGCTGTGGCTGACGCGGAGGTTCCGGAGGGTATACAGACCCGTGAGTCAGAGAAAAATCTGTTTCCGGAGCAGCCGACCGGAGCGGGAAAGGCTTTTACAGAGGCAGTAGAAGCATCCGCGCAGGGCGTACAGGTGTATACCGCACCGGCAGGTACTAAGGCCGGGAAGGCCCTTCGCCTGAGGTATACATATCAGGATGGCGACAGACGGGTGAACGCGGTGAACCTTGTGGCCGAGAAGAACAGTGAGCTTACGGTTGTGATGGATTATACTGCCGCTCCGGACGCTTCCGGTGCCGCGGCGGTTCAGACAAAATTTTCTGTCGGCGAGAATGCAGTTCTCCGCCTGGTGCAGATCGTCCGGGTCGGTCAGAATTTCAGCTTTATCAATGATCTCGGAGGAAAAACAGGAGACAACGCAAGG
This sequence comes from Bilifractor sp. HCP3S3_D3, assembly GCF_052063915.1. Taxonomy (NCBI): domain Bacteria; kingdom Bacillati; phylum Bacillota; class Clostridia; order Lachnospirales; family Lachnospiraceae; genus Bilifractor; species Bilifractor sp. HCP3S3_D3. Next base: position 209,974 of record NZ_JBQHWP010000001.1, on the reverse strand, counting down.
GTTGAGGTTATTCACCTCGTGCTTTCCGGAAAAGAAGTCTATCAGGGCTACCAGATCGATCTGGCCGGTTACCATAGCAGCCTGAAGACAGATATCGCCTATCAGGTCGCTGGGAACGGTCATCTCGACATGAATTACTTCGCAAATCACATCGCCAGAAAGACCGAGTGCGAGATTAATGTCAACGGTGTTCTGCGCGACAAGGCATCGAAGATCCTGCGTGCCACGATCGATCTCAAGCGGGGCGCTGTAGGCGCGGTCGGAAATGAGAAAGAGGATGTTCTTCTGATGGATGAGGGCGTCAGAAACCAGACGATACCGCTGATCCTGTGTACAGAGGAGGACGTGGTTGGAAATCACGGAGCCACGATCGGAAGACTGGATGAGAGCCTCATGTTCTATCTCGAGTCGAGAGGACTGGACAGGGAAGAGATCTATGAAATGATGGCCAAGGCCAGAATTGACGCCACGGTGCGGATGATCCCGGATGAGAAGACAAAAGAGGACATCAATGAGTTTCTGGGAGGAGGCCTGGAGGATGACGAAGACTGAACGCAGGGAGGAGGATGAGCGGATCCGCAGGGATTTTCCGCTTCTGAATCCCGGTGAGGCATATCTTGATAATGCGGCGACAACCCAGAAACCACAGGCTGTTCTGGATGCGGTTACAGAGTATTATCGGAAATCAAACGCAAATCCGCTCAGAGGACTGTATGCACTGAGCGTAGAGGCAACCAGGGAATACGAGGATGCGCGGGAGGCGGTCCGCTCGTTCATCAACGCGAAGAGTACGGAAGAAATTATTTTTACCAGAAACGCGACGGAGAGTTTGAATTTGATCGGCTATGCGTGGACGGAGGATCATCTGAGCGCTGGAGACGAGATACTGATCACCGTTATGGAACATCACAGTGATATGCTTCCGTGGCAGCAGGCCGCCAGAAGAACCGGTGCGGTTCTGAGATATCTGGAACCTTTAGAGGACGGCACCATCACGGAGGAGATGTTCCGCAAGGCTCTGACGCCAAGGACCAAACTCGTGTGCATGACGCAGATTTCCAATGTGCTCGGCTGCAGAAACGATGTGAAGACATTTGCGTCTATCGCTCACGAGCAGGGAGCGGTGTTTGTATGTGACGGCGCCCAGAGCGTGCCCCACATTCCGGTGGACGTGCAGGACCTGGATGTCGATTTCCTGGCCTTCTCCGGTCACAAGATGCTTGCGCCGATGGGAATCGGCGTGCTGTACGGCAGGAAGGAGATTCTGGAGAAGATGCAGCCCTTCCTGTTCGGAGGAGAGATGATCGAGTACGTCACCCGCGAGGGCGCGACCTACGCGGAGCTGCCGCACAAGTTCGAGGCAGGAACCGTAAACGCCGGAGGCGCTGTCGGCCTTCACGCGGCGATCGATTACTACAACAGGATCGGGTTTGACCGCATCATGGAGCGAGAGGAATACCTGACCCGATACACCATGGAACGGATGAGAGAAAATCCGTATATTACAATTCTCGGGTCGGAGGATCCGAAGAACCATCACGGCATCATCACCTTCAAGGTCGAGGGAGTTCATCCTCATGACATTGCGGCAATTCTGGACAGTCTTCATGTGGATGTCCGGGCAGGCCACCACTGCGCGCAGCCGCTTCTGAAGTTCCTTGGCATCCCGTCCACCACGAGAGCCAGCTTCTGCTTCTACAATACGGAGGAAGAGGCAGACAGACTGATCGATGCTTTGAATTCGGTGAGGAAGGAAATGGGCTATGCAGAATAATACATTTTATAATGAGATTCTGACCGATCATAATCTTCACCCGGCGCACAAGCATGAGCTTGAGGACGCGGATTATGAGCTGGAGGGGGTGAACCCGAGCTGTGGGGATGATATCGTCCTGAAGCTGAAGATTAAAGACGGAAAAATTACAGACGGGGCGTATGTCGGAGATGGCTGTGCCATCTCACAGGCTTCCGCGGATATGATGCTGGATCTGATCATCGGAAAAACCATCGATGAGGCAAGACATCTCTCTGACATTTTCCTTCGAATGATCAAGGGAAAAATCACAGATGAGGAAAGAGACGAGCTCGAGGAGGCTGGCGTTCTTCAGGATATTTCACACATGCCTGCCCGTGTAAAGTGTGCCGTCCTCGGATGGCATACGATGGATGAGATCTTCGATGATCCGGAGAAGGCGAAGAAGAACTTTACGGCGATTAAGGGACCGTCTGATTCCTCCAACATCTGTCATATGTAACCGGTACAGAAAATGGATAAAAATGTCATTGTCTCATTAAAGGGTTTTCAATATGTCCGGTCAGACGATGAGAACAAACCGGTGGAGATTATGATGCCCGGAGTGTACTACCACAAGAACGGTCAGCATTATGTCGTGTTTGACGAGGTTGAGGAAGGGTTATCCGGAAAGACGCACAGTGTCCTGAAATTTACAGAGGACAGGCTTCTTGTCCGCAGAAGCGGGACGATAGAGGTGGAGATGCTCTTTGAGAAGGAGAAGAGAACATGTGCGTCCTATCATACACCTTTCGGGATGATGAATCTGCAGATCGCCGCAACATCGTTCCGGTTGGAGGAAAATGAAAACCGCATCGATTACCGGGTGGGCTACGCGCTTACCGTGGAAGACGATGTAACCGCTGACTGCGAGGTTGAGATTCGCATTGAGTCAAGAAACGGCGGGGAGTTTCATCTGACGGGCGATTAAGGAAAACGGGAAAAATACTTCGCGGCAGGATCGGGCTCTGAGTTTACACGGTTTGTATGATAAAAGTTTGGATATCATTATATGACAAAAGTTTGGATATCAACGAGATAAAACACGCTGCGCGAGTTTTATCTCGCTATCGCGACGCTCGCCGCACACGAATACTTCGCATTCGGCTGCGGCTCACTGTTCGCGTAAATAAAGGGAAAGAGGCCGGAATCTCAGGATTCCGACCTCTTTTCCTATTGGCCGCTGAATGCGGATCAAATTGAGGAGACACAAAAGGATTACTCCTCGCCGCGTCCCTTGCGGAGCAGCTGTTCCATTTTGCTTTCTTTCTTTTTCTTGCCGGCATTATCAAGCTTGCCGCGAATTGCGCGGACATCTGTTATGTACAGGCCGGAAATCGTAGCCTTGACCTCCTTCTTCAAGGGAATGACGTCAAATACGTTCTTGTCGCAGATGAAAGAAGAAACCATAGCCCCTCTTCCGGTATTGACTCTGGCTTTTACGACAGGAAATTTACGGCCGCGAAGCATTTTCGGGGTCTGCTGCAGGACAATATCCGGAAAACCGGCGTCCTTCAGTTTTACTTTCTTCTTGTCAATAACCAGCATTGTGACATTTTGCTTTTGCGCATCGATCTGCTCCTGCTGTTCCGCCTGCTTCTTCTCGGCGCGTTTGCCCAGAAAATACAGGATGGCAATCACAGCGGCGGCGATCGCAATCACGATGATCAGCACTACCCACCAGCTCATGTCCTCATACCTCCTACCTTTATGTTGAAAATATCTATCCTATTCTAGCATTCCTGCGGGCAAAAGGCAATCGGAACCATTCACGGTGCGTCCGAAATCTTTGTCGGATCTGTATGACATATCCGCCGGATTGATATTCGGAAAGAAGTGTGGAGACGGCGGATCTTGCGCGCTTTCAGCTGTGCGTGTAAACAGCCAGTTGTATTCCGGAAGGCAAGGCGAAGACAGCAGACAAAGAGCACTGTCATCAGCGCGTGAGGAGGTGTTCCGGGGCGCGGATATTGCGAAGAGAGCGTATTTGCGTTATGATTATTGACACGGTCGGCCAGTCCGGCAAGGTATGATCAGGTTGATTTACGAGATGTATTCGCAGGAAGAGAGATGCCTGCAGGGGGTATCCGTTGACTGATAACAAGAACAGGCGGAGAAATTCAAGCGGAGACAGCAGAAAAGCTGACGGAAAGCATTCCGGTATGCAGGAACTGAGAACAGGTGATGAGCAGAAACCGGAACAGGATGAGGAGCGGCTTGCAAGAGAGAGAGCACGAACGAGAAGAAGGCGGCAGGAGATGGCGCGCAGGCGCCGAAAACGCCGCAGAATCATCCGAATGGTTCGGATTTTTCTGTGTATCGTGGCAGCTGTACTGGGCTTTGCCGGCGTGATGGCTGTTGTCGGAAAATACAGGCGGGACAAGGCTAAGACAGAATCGGATGCTGCCGCGGCGAAAGCGACGGCCCAGACAATGGATACCTATCCGGGATCCGAGGTGCTGAATCTTACGTTTCCGGTTCTGACGCTGGATGAGGCTGCGGCTTCCGGGACATCGCAGTCCGGATCGGCGGATCAGGACGAAGCATCAGATCAGAACCGTGCAGCGGATCAGGATGACAGCTCGGATCCGGGCGGGACGTCAGAAGACAATGACACATCGGATCTGAACGGCACAGCAGATCAGGTGGACGGAACAGAGAATGTGGATTCTGCGGATAATAGCACCGCAGAGAGTTCGTTGTCCGGAACCGACGGAGGTTCTGTTCTGACGGTGACGGAGTTCCAGAAGATCCTTCAGGATTTATATCGCCGAAACTATGTCCTGGTAGATCCTGAAAGCATTGCCGACAGCGGAGACGGCACGATGAAGGAAGGAAAGGTATCGGTTCCCATCGGGAAAAAACCACTGACCATCACGGAAACAGGTGCCGGTTATACGCCAGGTTATGACGGACATGCAGACAGCCTGACGCAGAAGGAGGATGGAAGTCTGACAAATACCTATACCGATTCGGAAGGGAAGGTTCAGACGGGAGATGTCGATGTCATCACCTGCCTTGACGCTTTTATCAGGGAACATCCTGATTTTGCCAGTCAGGATGCCCGCGGTGTCATCGCTGTGACCGGGCAGAACGGGATGTTCGGATATGCTCTTGAGGTGAGCGGAAATCAGGCAGGAAAGCTGAGCGCGGACGCGGTCCGTGAGGTGCAGGAAAACGAAGCGCGTTATTCCGGATCCGATACGGGAGATACCGGAACAGGCAGCACGGGAAGTGCAGACGCTGGAACAGAAGGTACAGGAACAGAAAGTATGGAATCAGGCGCTTTCTCAGGAACGGACGGCTCCGGGACAAATCTGATTCAGCCGGGAAACGTCGGAGATGATTCGGAGGAATCATCGGGGACAGAAAGCGTCTCTGCGGACAGTACAGAGAATGCGGACGATCCGGGAAGTGCAGGAGATGTGACTTCTGAAATCACAGAAACGCAGGTAGAGCAGAATAAAGAAACGCTTACCTCTCTGATCAAAGCACTCAGGAATGAAGGATGGCGGATGGCAAGCGGTACATATGCGGACATCAGCTACGCCGGTGATTATGAACTGATAAAGGCGGATGCGGACAACTGGGAGGAGAAGATCGGAAGTCTTCTCGGGAATACGGATATTCTGGTTCTTCCTCATGGGGGAGATATCGGAAGCTGGAGCGGTTATTCAGACGGTGATTCGCGGTACGAATACCTGAAGAGCCTGGGTTTCCGGTATTTTATGACAGAAAATGATCAGGAGCTGACATGGATTCAGACGGGGGAGGATTATGTACGAATCGGGATGCATACGATTTATACTGCCGATGTCTACCAGACTGTTATGAGTCTGCAATAGGGGCAGTGCCCGTTGCATGAGCGGTTTTCCGGCAGCAGGACAAGAGTCTGCCGTGAATATGAAACAGATAAACGTGCCCTGGATGCAGGGAATCACAGGTCGGATACTTCGCCAGTGGAAGACAACATCGGCTACAGACAAAGGATAATACTCTGCGGGCGCAGTTTTACAGGATGTATCATTATGAAAAGAAAAATATTAATAACGGCGATGTGCCTCATGGTAACGTTGTCTACCGCGGGATGCGGAGCATCTGGCGGAAAAAACACTGTACAGGAAACGTCACAGGAAACATCACAGGAAACATCATCGGACACGTCGGTGATCTCGTCTGGGTCTGACGGAGCAGAGGCGGCTTTATCCGTGTCTTCCTCCTCGGAAAGCCTTACGGATCAGATTCTCGCCGCTCCGGTCAGGGACGGGGATTTCAAGATCGCAGACGCGATTACGCTGGGCAATTATAAGAAGCTGGACCTCACGAAGGAGATTCAGACCGTGACAGATCATGATATCACTTCCTATATTGAATCACAGATGACACCGGAGGAGGTGACAGACAAGAACGCGGCAGCGGCATTGGGAGATACTGTAGATATTGCCTATGAGGGGAAAATTGACGGGAAGGCTTTCGATGGCGGATCCAGTGACAGCTATGACCTTACCCTCGGATCCGGAAGCTTTATTGAGGGATTTGAAGACGGCGTGGTAGGAATGAAGAAAGGAGAAACGAAGGATCTGAAGCTTCGTTTTCCAGATAATTATTATTCCTCCGATCTTGCCGGAAAGGATGTCGTTTTTACTGTCACAGTAAATGCAATCAAAAGAACACCGGAGCTGACCGATGACTGGGTAAAGAACTATACCAATAATTCGATCTCTGATGTTGCGGATTACAGGGAGTCTGTCAGGAAATCTCTGACACAGCAGGAAGAGGAAAAAGCAGAGTCCGAGCTTCAGGGAGAGGCGTGGAATCAGGTGCAGCAGGCCAGTGTCTATCATTTCCTGCCAAAGGAATATGTAAAGAACGGGGAAGAATCCTTCGAAGCCAATATCAAGTCAGAAGCGGAGAAATACGGTCTCTCGCTGGATGAATATATAGAGCAGTCCGGGATCGACCAGGATACTTACAGCAAACAGAAAGAACAGAATGGAAGGTATGCGGCCGCGAGTAAACTGCTGCTGGGTGCTCTGGTGAAGGCGGAGAAGCTTTCGGAGAACAGTCCGGCCTACCAGAAGGAACTGCAGAAGGCGGCGGATCTCTACGGCGTTTCTTCTGATGATCTGATCAGCAAAAACGGGAAGGATAACGTTTATAACTATGTTATGACAAATGTTGTGCTGGACCGGATTATCGGCTATGCTCGTGTAAAGGAAAAGAAGGTATCATCAGCTGAAAATACAGATCAGGATTTGACAGGTGATTACAATGGATAAGGATAGAAACATGAAGCCGGAGGAATTCCGGAAGAAGCTGCAGAGGATTCTTCAGAATGCCAACGATCTCGGGGGACATATAGAAAAAAATGATGTAAGTAAGTTTTTTGAGGAGGACGGTCTTTCTGCGGAACAGATGAACCTGGTGTATGATTTCCTGTTGTCAAAGAAAATCATTGTGGAAGGTATTGACAGGAAATTGCCATTGGAAGCGACAGGGGGATCAAATGAAGCGGCGGAGCCGGAGGCTTCCGATGATGAAAATGACGGCTATCTCTGGACGGACGAGGATCAGGCATGGCTGGAGGATTATGCCGAAGAGCTGAGCGGGATTCGCGCGGAAGAGGACGGGGAATGGGAGCGCCTGGCGGAGGAATGCAAGAACGGAAGCACGGCGGCAAAGCGAAGGATCTCGGAGCTCCTTCTTCCGGAGGTTGTCGAGACGGCAAAGCAGATGTATGAGCCCGGTGTGCACCTCTCAGATATGATACAGGAAGGCAGCCTGAGTCTGGTTCTGTATCTGGACGGGCTGGATCCCTCTGAGCTGACGGATCGTGAGAATGTGAGGCGAAAGCTTATGACAGAGGTCCGCGAGGGAATTCTGGCGATGCTGGAGGAGCAGCGGGACATCCATACACGGGATGAACGGATGGTGGAAAGAGTCGAGGATTTGAAGAGGAGTATCACGGCTCTGAAGGAACAGCTCGGCAGAAAGGTCTATGTCGATGAGCTGGCGGAGTATATGAATATTTCAGAAGATGAAGTGGAGGACATCCTCCGCCTGGCGGGAGAAAATATTCCGGAAGACGGGGGCGAACAGGGAGGTCCGGTCTCCGGTGCGGTTTCCGGAGAAGACGCGGGCGGAGCACTGTTTTCCGCGGAAACAGACAAAACCATGAAAAACGGCGCTTCTTACCGGACTTCCGGGGTTCCTGACCGGAAGGGAAGAAAGACTTTTTATAATCCGGCCGGTCGCATCCGGCGGAGATGAGAATTAAAAATCCAGGGTGAGATTTTTACAAGAGTATGGTTTGCCAATTGAAAAAATACAGCCGTAAGAGTATATAATGAGAGAAGTCACTGCCGGAGCAGACATATGTCGGGGAGACATGCCTGCTCCGGCATATTTTTTTAAAACTTCTAATTTCCTATTGACAAACAGGACATTAATCCCTATAATCCTATATATCAGCTAGGAAATACGAGATATAGGAGGTAACAAAAATATGAATCACCAGTTGAACAACCTTCCGGCTGTGAACGGAGACATGCGATGTTGTTGCCTCCGGTCGACAGAATAATACAGCAGAAGAGAACAGAGAAGTGAACGGCAGACAAAGCCGGTGAGACAACGGTTAAGCGATGCAGGGTTTCCGGTAATGACGGATGAGCAGAACTTATCACAGAAGGAACACAAACGGAACAATCATGAGATCCTCGGCAGAGGAAGAAAAGGAGATTTGAAATGGCTAATATTTACAAGAACGCAACAGAACTGATCGGCAAGACACCGCTGGTAGAGCTTACAAGCTTTGAGAAGGAGTACAACCTCGACGCGAGACTGCTGGTAAAGCTTGAGTACTTCAACCCGGCGGGAAGCGTCAAGGACAGAATCGCAAAATATATGATTGAGGATGCCGAGAAGTCCGGAAAGCTTCAGCCGGGCGGGACCATCGTAGAGCCGACCTCCGGAAACACCGGAATCGGTCTTGCGTCCGTAGCTGCTTCAAAGGGCTATAAGGTTATTCTGACAATGCCGGAGACCATGAGCGTTGAGCGACGCAATATCCTGAAAGCATACGGCGCACAGCTTGTTCTTACAGACGGAAGCAAGGGCATGACCGGTGCAATCGCAAAGGCAAAAGAGATTGTGGAAGCAACACCGGGAGCGGTTCTTACCGGACAGTTCGACAACCCGGCAAACCCGAAGGCTCATTATGAGACGACCGGCCCGGAGATCTGGAACGATACCGACGGAGAGGTGGATTACTTCCTGGCAGGCATCGGAACAGGCGGAACCCTTACCGGAACAGGCAAATATCTGAAGGAGCAGAAGCCCGACGTTAAAGTGATCGCCATCGAGCCGACAACATCTCCGGTTCTTACGGAGGGCCATGGCGGACCGCATAAGATTCAGGGTATCGGCGCGGGATTTGTTCCGAGTATTCTGGATCAGAAGGTTTATGACGAAGTTATCACCGTTGATAACGAGGTTCCTTTCCAGACCGCAAAGGAACTGGCACATAAGGAGGGAATTCTGGTTGGAATTTCTTCCGGTGCGGCACTCTGGGCAGCTCTTCAGGTGGCAAAACGTCCGGAAGCCAAGGGCAAGACAATCGTAGCGCTTCTCCCGGACAGCGGTGACAGATATTATTCAACCGCACTGTTTGAGAACTAATTAAGAAATATTACGCAGACGAGAAAAGCACGACAGCCGGCTGCAGGAGTGCAGAGATAGAATGTGTGACAGCCGGCTGCAGGAGTGCAGAGATGAAATGTGCGACAGCCGGCGTCACGAGTGCAGAGATGGAATGTGTGACAGCCGGCGGTGCAGAATTTGAGACACGGAGATTTTACCGATCAATCTGAATGACAGGAGAAAAAATATGAGCGAATTAGCAGATAGAAAGCTTCACTTCGAGACACTTGCCCTTCATGTAGGACAGGAGCAGGCAGATCCTTACACGGATTCCAGAGCAGTTCCGATTTATCAGACATCGTCCTTTGTATTCCGCAACAGTGATCATGCAGAGGCAAGATTTGCGCTGAAGGACGCCGGCAATATCTACGGAAGACTGACAAACCCGACAGAGGATATTTTTGAGAGGCGTATTGCAGCTCTTGAGGGCGGAGTTGCGGCACTTGCCGTTGCATCCGGCGCAGCTGCCGTGACATACGCATTCCAGGCAGTCGCAAAGGCGGGCGATCACATTGTCTCCGCGAAGAACATTTACGGCGGCACCTACAACTTCCTTGCACACACCTTTGTTGATTACGGTGTTACCACTACATTTGTAGATCCCTTTGATCTGAAGGCTGCGGAAGCGGCAATCAAAGAGAACACCAAGGCGCTCTACATCGAGACGCTTGGAAATCCGAACGGTGAAGTAGTGGATATTGAGGCATGGGCAAATATTGCTCATAAGCATGGTCTTCCGCTGATCATTGATAATACTTTTGCAACACCTTATCTGATTCGTCCGATCGAGTATGGCGCTGATATCGTTGTTCATTCCGCGACAAAGTTCATCGGAGGACATGGAACCACCATCGGCGGCGTTATCATCGACGCGGGAAAATTTGACTATAATTCTCCGAAGTGGCCGTGGCTGTCCACTCCGAACCAGTCCTATCATGGTCTCACCTTTGCCAAGGATACGGCTCCGGCGACAATTGCGACTTATATCCGCGCAATTATCCTTCGTGATGAGGGAGCTACGCTTTCACCGTTCCACGCATGGATTTTCCTGCAGGGCCTTGAGACACTGAGCCTTCGTGTGGAGCGTCAGGTTGAGAATACAAAGAAGGTTATTGAGTATCTGCAGACAAAACCGGAAGTTGAATCCATCAGCCATCCGGCTGCATCCAAGGATCCCGCACAGCAGGCACTTTACAAGAAGTATCTTCCGAACGGCGGCGGCTCGATTTTCACCTTCGATTTGAAGGGCGATGAGAGACATGCCAAGGATTTCATCGATCATCTGAAGCTGTTTAGTCTTCTCGCGAACGTAGCAGATGTAAAATCTCTAGTTATTCATCCGGCATCCACCACTCATTCTGAAGATAACGACGAAGAGCTTGCAGATCAGGGCATCAAGAAGAATACGATCCGCCTGTCCATCGGTACAGAGCATATCGATGATATCATTGCAGATCTTGAAGAGGCATTTCAGGCTGTAAAGCAGTAAGGAAAAAGCAAACGCAGAAGAAAGAATGTCAGCCGGAGCTGTTGCGGCTGACATTTTTACTACTCGAATAGGAAGTGAGGCGCGGCTGCTTACACGAAGAGCAGACGGGCGGTGCGGGCGGCGATGGCAGAAGATGTGAACGGCTGCTGCTGTGTGGACGACGAGCAGACAGTTGAGTCGGGGCTGTGCACCGCTGAATCAGACGATGGACTGTCAGGTGTGCCTGGTATGATGGAGGGAATAAAATGAAAATATCTACAAAGGGAAGATACGCTCTGCGCATGATGCTGGATATTGCACAGCATGATACGGGAGAACCGGTGAGAATCAAGGATATTTCCGCCAGACAGGATATCTCGCTGAAATATCTGGAACAGATCGTATCTGTATTGGTGCGCGCGAACTATCTGCGCAGCATCCGCGGCCCGCAGGGCGGCTACCGGCTGACAAAGAGACCGGAGGAATATGTGGTCGGTGATATTCTCCGCCTGACGGAGGGAAGTCTCTCACCGGTGGAGTGTCTGTCGACAGATCGTAATGACTGTCCGCGCGCAGACAGCTGTGTGACACTGCGGATCTGGAAAGAACTGGATGAAGCGATCAGGAGTGTCGTGGACAAGTATACCCTTGAGGACCTCCTGAACTGGAGCGAACAGACGGTGAATAATTTCGTGATCTGAGAAGAGCAGCTGTGTTGTCTGCGCGTGTTACGGAATAAGATTACGGAAAAAATCGCATTCATGAGACTGACATGACGTGTCAGGTGGCCGAAGGCGCATCCGGAGTGCTGTGCTCTGCCGAAGCTGCCGCGCGGGCGGGAATGTCTCCGACTCCGCTGAGAACCGCGGACGGACGATAACCGTACATCCGGAGCGTGTCCGGGGTGGAAATGCCGGAAAGAACCAGAACGGTGGACATACCGCTCTCCAGGCCGGAGATGATATCGGTATCCATGCGGTCGCCGATCATGACGGCATCGGCGGAATGGCAGTTCAGCATGCGCAGACCGGTGCGCATCATCAGGGGATTCGGCTTGCCGCAGAAATACGCCTTGACACCCGTAGCAATTTCAATCGGTGAAATAAGTGCGCCGCAGGCAGGAGCAATTCCATTCTCAATGGGACCGCTGACGTCGGCGCATGCCCCGATCAGCTTGGCGCCGCCGAGAACCAGGTTGCAGGCCTTGGTCAGAGAATCAAGGGAATAATTGCGTCCTTCACCGACGACCACATAATCGGGATCCACATCATTCATCACGATGCCGGCGTCGTACAGAGCGTTCAGAAGACCGGCTTCGCCGATCACATAGGCGGAGCAGCCGGGCGCCTGATCCTGAAGAAAAGCTGCAGTCGCCTGCGCGCTGGTATAGAAGTGCTCCTCGCCGACTTCAAGACCCATGCGGGCCATTTTTTGCTGCAGACCCTTCGGTGTCAGATTGGAGTTGTTGGTCAGAAAGAGAAATTTCTTGTCATTGTCCTTCAGCCAGTTGAGAAATTCCGGTACGCCCGGCAGGATCTCGTTTCCGTGATAGATCACGCCGTCCATATCGGAGATAAAACCATGTATATTGTTGAAATCAATCATTTTTCATATTCCTCCCGTTCGAAATATTACGTAGATGGGCTTTGCTGCAGCGCAGAACAGGTGAACCGTAAATGTAACCCGGGATCATCGCCGTTCCGTCGGCCATTGAAACAGCGCAGAACAGGCGAAGCCGCAGCTGGAGTTCTCCGTATCTCTCTATCTTAATCCTGCGGCAGGGATCTGTCCATGAGGAGTACGTCCGTTTTTACATACAGTTTATTGAAGTGGAAAAGGTTGAAGCGGAGGTTGAAGCGGAAAATTTCAAAAAGTGATTGACAGCCGGAAAACTGTGTTATATAATCTTACACGTTGACACGGAACAGCAGATTAGTTCTGATTCGTCCAAACTGTAGTGATGCAGGTGTAGTTCAATGGTAGAACACCAGCCTTCCAAGCTGGATACGTGGGTTCGATTCCCATCACCTGCTTGAACAGAGGAATATCATTCATTTCTGTTCTTAATTGAATATGCGCGAGTGGCTCAGGGGTGGAGTACAACCTTGCCAAGGTTGGGGTCGCGGGTTCGAATCCCGTCTCGCGCTGATCGAACAATACCGGAAACCAGATGAAATGGGGCTTCCGGTATTTTTTTACGCGAACAGTTAGCCGCAGCCGAATGCGAAGTATTCGTGTGCGGCGAGCGTCGCGATAGCGAGATAAAACTCGCGCAGCGTGTTTTATCTCGTTGTCTCCGTATTTTCGAGATTTGTGTGCCATTTGCTTTCACTTTTTTTGTATTTGTATTAAGATAGAGACGTAACGTTTGGCGTTCGGATTTGTGTTACACGGAGAAAGGAGATCTATATGGCAGTATTAGACGGATGTGAAGGAGCTAAGAAGACACCTGTATTACAGGAGGTCAAGTGCCCGGTATGCGGCGAGACCGTAGAGGTTTTCACGAAGGAGAGTATTCTCGCGGCGGACTCCAAGTGTGAGAAATGCGGGTATGTGTTTAAGGCCGGAGAGCATATCTGATGACCGGTCCGATCTCTGAAATTATGTCGGGGCTCACGGAAGTCCTGGCAGTTGGCAGCCTGATCCTGGGGATTCTTCAATGTTTCTTCGGCTTCAGGCTGCTTCGGTTCTGGATCTCAGTGACGGGATTTCTGCTCGGCTTGTATCTGGGCAGAACCATCTCCTCAGATTTTATCTCCGAACCACAGTATGCGCCATGGCTGATCGGCGCTGTCTGCGGATTCCTGTTATGCTTTTTTGCGTACAGGATCTATCTGTCCGGAGTATTCATTTTCTGTGGCATTCTGGCAGCATCTGTGATCGGTATGATTCCGTTTCCCGAGGGACACGCCTGGAAAGTGGTGCTGTATATTCTGATGGCTGCCGGATTTGTGCTTGCGGGTGTGCTGGCAGTGAAATTCTCACGGCCGGCCGTGATCTTTATTACTGCCGGGGCGGGAGCAGCCGTATCTGTACATGCGCTTGCGCTGATGAAAACGAACATTTCAGGAAACCCGGATCTCCAGAAGCTGGTCATTGCGGTCCTGTTTGCGGCCGGTGCGGCGGTGCAGTTTCTGACAAGCAGAAGGAACGCCTGAAGTCTGAGCACGCCGGTACTCTCTGCCCTTTGCCGTGCCGGAAGCGGTGGCAAGGGTTGGAATGAAGGGATATTTTCTGCTTGCACATGAAAATTTATCGTGTATACTTTATTTTTGCAGAATAATTCTGGATTTCTGCAAAAATATGATGCGAGGCAATATTATATGGATCAGATTGACTATAAGATCTTAAAGGCGCTGCAGGAGAATGCAAGGGAGACCGCGTCCAACATCTCCAAGCAGATTCATCTGTCTGTTTCTGCCGTGATCGAACGTATCCACAAGCTGGAGGAGAGCCATGTGATCGATAAATATACGATCATTGTCGATGAGAAACAGGTCGGAAATCTGATGACGGCTCTCATGGAAGTCGCTCTTGAAAAACCAATGTATTATGACGGCTTTGCGGAAGCAATCCAGGAGATGGACAGCGTTGTCTCCTGCTACTATGTGACAGGAAGTATGGATCTGCTTCTCAAGATCGCGTGCAACTCACCGGAGGAGCTTGACCAGATCCACCGAAAGATCATGGAGCTTCCGGGAATCAAGGACACAAGGACGCATGTGGTCCTGAAAAATGTGAAAAATGTATACTCGGCGATCCGCAAGCCGAAAAGCCCTGAGAAAAAGTAGAAAAGAAGCAAGAGAAAAAACGGCATGCAATAAGGAACAACAAAAAGAAGTAAATAAAGCAGGGAAAAAAAGTAAAAGAGAAGTAAAAAAGAAGCAAGCGAAATAACAAGAGAAATGCAGGGTAATTGCGGAAAGAGATTAAAGTAACCGAAAGAAGGAACAGTCATGGATAAGTATCTGAGAACGTATGCGGAGGTTTCTCTCCCGGCTATTCATCACAATGTTGAGGAAGCCAGGAAACGGATTCTGCCGGGGACGAAGATCCTGGCGGTGGTTAAGGCCGATGCTTACGGACACGGTGCCGTGCGGGTCGCAGAGTCGCTTGAGGATATTGCGGACTTTTTTGCTGTCGCGACACTTGAGGAAGGTGTGGAGCTGCGGGAGCATAATATTGTACGTCCGGTACTGATTCTGGGATATACTTCACCGGAACAGTACAGTGAGATGATTGCGTGGGATATACGCCCGAGCATATACAATTATGAAGACGCCCGGAAGCTGAATGAGGCTGCGGTCCGCGAGGGAAAAAAGGCACGGATTCATATCGCGCTGGACACGGGAATGACACGGATCGGATTTCTGGTCACAGAGGAGGCCGCTGATGAGATACTGAGGATATCCGAGCTCCCGAACGTGGAGATCGAAGGTCTATTTACGCATCTGTCCTGTGCGGATATGACAGATAAAACATACTGTGAGGAACAGTTCGGGAAGTATGACGCAATGCTCTCAATGCTCGCAGAGAGAGGGGTCAGCATTCCGATCCGGCACGTCTGCAACAGCGCCGCGATTATGGAGTACGAGCCGGACGATCCGCACCGTTTTGAGATGGTGCGTTCAGGAATTATCACGTATGGAATCTATCCGTCGGAGGAAGTAAGAAAGGAGAGACTCGATCTGATTCCTGCGCTTGCGTGGAGGGCGCATGTCATTCATGTGAAGGATGTCGGACCTGGTATGGGAGTCAGTTATGGAGCAACTTATGTTACCAGCCGTCCGGTAACCAGAATTGCGACTGTCTCAGTGGGATACGCCGACGGATACCCGAGAGCACTTTCCTCTAAGGGCAGAGTCCTGATTCACGGAAAGTCCGCACCGATTCTCGGGCGCGTGTGTATGGATCAGATGATGGTCGATGTGACAGATATTCCGAATGTCAGGGTGGAGGACATTGTCACACTGGTCGGACATGACGGAGATGGTTATATCCCGATAGAGGAGATCGCGGATCCCGCGGCCAGCTTCAATTATGAGATGCTCTGTCATATATCACCAAGAGTTTATCGCGTTTATACTGAAAAATTGTGCATTTAAGCACAAATATTTAGGGAGCGGGTTGGAAAACACAAGCAGAACTTTGTGCAGAAAACTCGCAAGAAAAAGATGCAAAATTCTGTGAATTCAGATAAAGTATAGATGGAACATGAAAAAGGATGTTCTGAGTGAAACGGCTTCAATATTTCATCAACTATTTAGAGGAGGAGATTGCTGGATGTTTGGTCAGGAATATGATGCTTTATCGAATGGCGCAGTCGCGAAAAGAAATCTGCTTCAGAAGAACCCGCTGGGTTATCTGCTGCTGAGCGCACTCGCGGGAATGTTCATCGGATTTGGAAATCTGCTCACCAATGTGGAGGGAGGACTTCTGAACGGAGCTCCTTATACGAAGATTGTCATGGGCGCATCCTTCGGAGTAGCCCTGAGTCTGGTAGTTATGGCTGGCTCTGAGCTCTTTACCGGAAATAATCTGGTGATGATGAGCGGTGTGCTGAAGAAGAAAATAGGAATCGGCGATGCCTGCAAGGTGTGGGTTGTCTGCTGGATCGGCAATCTTCTGGGCGCGATTGTACTGGCTCTTTTGTTCCATTTTTCCGGAATGAATACGGAAGCGGTTTCTACATTTCTTGCCACAGGTGCGGCGGCGAAGATGAGCGCTCCGTTTGTGCAGCTGCTGATGCGTGGTATCCTCTGCAATATTCTTGTCTGCCTCGCAACCTGGTGCGGCGTGAAATTAAAGAATGAAGCAGCAAAGCTGATTATGGTCTGGTGGTGCCTGTTCGCGTTTGTTACCTGCGGATTCGAGCACAGCATCGCGAATATGACACAGCTCACGGTAGCGCTTTTGGATCCGGCGGGACAGGCGGTCACCATCGGAGGATATTTCTATAATCTGATCACGGTCACCATCGGCAATATGATCGGCGGAATCATTTTCGTCGCGATTCCGTACTTCATTGCACAGATCAGGGACCAGGCTGCGTAAGAGAACTCGGAGCATGGCGGTTCACTGCATATGGTTAATCCCCGGCGGGGCATAAGCCTGCCGGGATTTTTTACAGATCCCCGGATGGGCATAAGCCTGCCGGGGATTTTTCAGGTTTTTCTTGACACCGATTTCCTGCCTATGATACCATAGCCGTGCGCAAGTGATTTTATCGTGGTAAAGTTAGAACGTGTTGATACGACACGGTTATGATAGCCGCGGATCAGGAAAGGGAGAATTACATATGAAAAAGAAAATCATCAGCGGTGTACTGGCTGCTTCTATGGTACTGGCTATGGCAGGATGCGGAAGCACGGCTTCGGATACAGGGGCATCCGCGGCATCTTCTTCGCAGGCAGTGACAGCTGCTTCATCCACCGCATCCGGATCATCGTCCGGGAGTGATGTGGATTATATCAAGAAAAAAGGAAGCCTTATTGTCGGAATTACCGATTTCGCGCCGATGGATTATAAGGAAGACGGATCAGATGAGTGGATTGGCTTTGACGCGGACCTTGCCCGTGAAGTCGGAAAGGATCTTGGCGTGGAGGTGAAGTTCGTCGAGATTGACTGGGACAACAAGATCCTGGAGCTTGACAACAAGAGCATCGATGTGGTCTGGAATGGCATGACGCTTACCGATGAGGTTACAAAGTCAATGGCCTGCACGAACGCATACCTGAACAATGCACAGGTTGTGGTTGTTCCGGAGGATAAGGCAGATAAGTACCAGACGGTTGATTCCCTGAAGGATCTTTCCTTTGCGGTTGAGGCCGGTTCTGCGGGTGAGGAAGCGGCAAAGGAGAACAAACTGAATTATACTTCCATGTCATCGCAGGCAGATACTCTGATGGAGGTATCCGCAGGAACCTCTGATGCCAGCATTATTGATCTGCTGATGGCGGGTGCGATGATCGGAAAGGGAACCAGCTATGAGAAGCTGACCCATACGGTTGAACTTACAACCGAGGAGTATGGTGTCGGGTGCCGCAAGGGCTCTGATCTTGCTGACTATATCAACCAAGAATTTGTGAAGCTCTACCAGGACGGCACAATGAAGACAATCGCCGAGAAATACGGCGTACAGGATGCTCTTGTGGAGCAGAAATGATCCGGAACAGATCCGGTTCCATATAAGTGATGACTGCCCCGCTGACAGCGGGGCATAAAGGTTTATCGGACTGTCACATGAACAGGGGCGTCTGCCGCCGGTATTGACCGGCGGAGCGGCGCCGGTTTGTGTGACAGTTTTGAGTGTATAAAAGAATTCGAGGGCATATTTATGTTTGCTGAAGTTACATTATCCCTGCTCGAGGGCTTCCTCATGACGCTGAAGCTGTTCGCGCTGACACTGGTTTTTTCGCTTCCGCTCGGACTGTTCATTAGTTTCGGATCCATGAGCAAGGTAAAAGTGATCAACATACCAATTAATTTCCTGATCTGGATCGTCCGCGGAACTCCGCTTCTGCTGCAGCTTCTGATTATATATTATGGCCCCGGAATTATTATGCAGAAAAACATCTGGGGAGCCGGAGACGGGGGAAGATTTATCGCGGCGCTCGTTGCCTTTGTCATCAACTATGCCTGCTATTTTTCCGTGATTTACCGGGGCGGGATTCAGGCAATTCCGGTCGGTCAGTATGAGGCCGGTGAAGTGCTCGGAATGACCAGGGGACAGATTTTCCGAAAGATTGTACTTCTGCAGGTTGTGAAGCGGATTGTTCCGCCGATATCCAATGAGATCATCACACTGGTCAAGGATACTTCTCTGGCGAGGGTTATCGCAGTCTATGAAGTAATCTGGGCAGGACAGGCATACATTAAAAGCGCGGGAATCATCTGGCCGCTGTTTTATACCGGAGCGTTCTATCTGATCTTCAGCGCGCTGCTGACATGGCTGTTCCATTATATTGAGAAAAGACTCAGCTATTTCCGCTGACAGGCCAGCAATACAGTAGTTTCCGCAGGCAGAGTGCGAATATAGTTGCTTTCTGTTTGCCGGCCGGGAATGGAGCGGTGACCGGCGATGTGTGCAGGAGTCTGATGAGCATGCAGGCGTATAAGGACAAATATCAGTAAAGGAGTAGGAGAAGATGGCTCTACTGGAGGTTAGCAATATACAGAAAAGCTTCGGGGACACCGAGGTTCTCCGGGACATCAGTTTTTCGATGGAGAAGGGGCAGGCGCTGTCAATCATCGGTTCTTCCGGAAGCGGTAAAACCACATTGCTGCGCTGCCTGAATTTCCTTGAAAAACCGGACAGAGGCAGGATACAGATCCGTGATGAGATTCTGTTTGACGGAGAGAACAGAAAAAAGGTATCGGAAGAGGAAATCCGGAAGAAAAGGCTTCATTTCGGCCTGGTGTTTCAGTCCTTCAATCTGTTTCCGCAGTACACAGCACTGGAGAATATCATGCTTGCGCCCAAGCTGGATGCGCAGGCGCATCACAGGACTGACAACGGAGAGATTGAGGCGAGGGCGAGGGAACTTCTGGAACAGATGGGACTGTCCAACCGAAGCGACAACTATCCGCATCAGCTTTCCGGAGGACAGCAGCAGAGGGTGGCGATTGCGAGAGCACTTGCTCTTCAACCGGATATTCTCTGCTTCGATGAGCCGACGTCGGCGCTTGATCCGGAGCTCACCGGAGAGGTGCTCCGGGTAATCCGTGAGCTGGCAGATAACCATACGACGATGATCATTGTGACACATGAGATGAAATTCGCCCATGATGTGGCGGATCAGGTGATTTTCATGGACAACGGCATTATCCTGGAAAAGGGAACACCGGAAGATGTGTTTGAGCATCCCGCGCACGAGAGAACAAAGCAGTTCCTTGCCGGATACAGCAGTCCGCAGTAACAGCACCAGAACGGATCCGGAGGATGCCGCACGGTACGGGATCTGTGCATGCATCTGTGCAGGCACGCATATTTCAGGGTCTGGCAGGTTGCTTTTAAATTATGAATGCTTTATAATTATAGCGCAATTGTGCCCGGAATTTCCGGCGCCGGTTGCGCTGTTGCTTTTAAAGAGAAATGTCGTAAAGGGAACTGTCCCTGACGGCAGTGATGAAAGCACCAGAAATAAAGGAATCACTTACAGTCACGCGGAAGTGACAGGAAGGAAGCAGAATCTTATGAGCACAACAGACCGTTACAGCAGCCCGCTTTCCGAGCGTTATGCAAGCAAAGAGATGCAGTACATTTTTTCCCAGGATTTCAAGTTCTCGACCTGGAGAAGACTGTGGATTGCTCTGGCAGAGACAGAGAAAGAGCTCGGACTTCCGATTACCCAGGAGCAGATCGATGAGATGAAGGAGCATGTCACGGACATCAATTATGATGTGGCGAGAGCGCGCGAGAAGGAAGTGCGTCACGATGTAATGTCTCATGTATATGCCTACGGTGTTCAGTGCCCGAAAGCGAAGGGAATCATTCACCTTGGCGCAACCTCCTGTTACGTCGGTGACAATACAGATATCATCATTATGAGTGAGGCGCTGAAGCTGATCCGCAGAAAGCTTGTCAACGTAATCAATGAGCTTGCGAAGTTTGCGGACAAGGAGAAAAATCAGCCGTGCCTCGCATTTACACATTTTCAGCCGGCACAGCCGACCACGCTCGGCAAGCGCGCCACTCTGTGGCTCAATGAGTTTGTGATGGATCTGGAGGATCTGGAATACGTACAGGGAACGCTGAAGCTTCTGGGTTCCAAGGGAACTACAGGTACGCAGGCAAGCTTCCTGGAGCTGTTCAACGGTGACCAGGAGAAGTGTGACAGGCTGGACCCGATGATTGCGGAGAAGATGGGCTTCACTTCCTGCTATCCGGTATCCGGACAGACCTACTCGAGAAAGGTCGATACCAGGGTGTGCAATGTTCTGGCGGGCATCGCGGCAAGCGCGCACAAGTTCTCCAATGACATTCGTCTTCTGCAGCACCTGAAAGAGGTTGAGGAGCCATTCGAGAAGAGCCAGATCGGATCATCCGCCATGGCCTATAAGAGAAATCCGATGAGAGATGAGAGAATCGCGTCTCTGTCGAGATATGTTATGATTGATGCGCTGAACCCGGCAATGACGTCTGCGGAACAGTGGTTTGAGAGAACGCTGGATGATTCTGCCAATAAGAGAATCTCCATTGCCGAGGGATTTTTGGCGACGGACGGTATCCTGGATCTGATGATGAATGTGGTGGACGGACTCGTCGTTTACCCGAAGGTTATCGAGAAGCATCTGATGGCCGAGCTTCCGTTTATGGCGACGGAAAACATCATGATGGATGCGACGAAGGCCGGCGGAGATCGTCAGGAGCTTCATGAGAGGATCCGTGAGCTTTCCATGGAGGCCGGAAAGACGGTCAAGGTGGAGGGAAAGGATAACGATCTGCTGGAGAGAATCGCGAAGGATCCGACCTTCCATCTGTCCCTTGAGGATCTGCAGAAGTCTATGGACCCGAAGAAGTACGTGGGACGCGCGCCATATCAGGTAGACAAATATCTGAACGAGGTGGTTTATCCGATTCTGAAGGAGAGAAAGGATTTGCTCGGTATGAAGGCGGAGATCAACGTCTGACATAGGGCACAAGTACCGAAGAAACAAAGACAGGACCGCCGCGCATGAGGAACGCGCGCACGGACGATCCGTACTTGAACATATTGTGATGCCCCGGCTTTGGGGCATGGAAATGTATCTGTTTGCGATGCCCTGACCTTGGGGCATGGAAATGTATCTGCTGGATTGTCTGCATATTGCCAATGCAGACGAAGAATAAGGAGGACCTAGAATGGTAAAAGCAGTTGTAGGAGCGAACTGGGGAGACGAAGGAAAAGGCAAGATCACCGATACTCTGGCCAATGAGGCGGATGTGGTCATCCGTTTTCAGGGCGGAGCCAATGCCGGTCACACAATCGTAAATGAGTATGGAAAGTTTGCGCTCCACACGATGCCGTCAGGAGTGTTTCATCAGAATATCATGAATATCATCGGAAACGGCATGGCCTTTGATATCGACAAATTTCTCAGTGAGCTCTCGGACATCACATCAAAGGGAGTGCCGACGCCGCAGCTCATGGTCTCTGATCGTGTTCAGGTTATGATGCCGTATCATGTGAAGTTTGATTCTCTGGAAGAGGCGCGGCTTGCGGGTAAATCCTTCGGATCCACCAAATCCGGAATTGCGCCTTTCTATTCGGATAAGTTTGCCAAGATCGGATGGCAGATCAATGAATTTTACCAGGATGACGACGTTCTGATGGAGAAGATCAACCGGATCGCGGATCAGAAGGATGTTCTTCTGGAGAACCTCTATCATACCGATCCGATTGACCGCAAGGGACTGCTTCAGTGGATTAAGGAGAGACGGGAGAAGGTGAAGCCTTATCTCGGAAATGTCTCCCTCTATCTGGACGGTGCGATCCGGGAAGGGAAGACCATTCTTCTCGAGGGACAGCTCGGAACGATGAAGGATCCGGATCACGGCATTTATCCGATGGTCACCTCCTCTTCCCCGCTTGCCGGATACGGAGCGATCGGAGCTGGAATTCCGCCGTATGAGATCAAACAGATTGTCGTTGTGTCAAAGGCATATTCTTCTGCAGTCGGCGCCGGAGAATTTGTATCGGAGATCTTCGGAGATGAGGCGACAGCTCTGCGGAATCACGGCGGAGACGGCGGTGAATATGGAGCGACCACGGGACGTCCGAGACGTGTGGGATGGTATGACTGCGTCGCGTCAAAATACGGATGCAGGCTGCAGGGCTGCACAGATGTTGCGTTTACCGTGCTGGATGATCTCGGATATCTCGATGAGATTCCGGTATGTGTTGCTTATGAACTCGACGGAAAGGAAATCACGGAATTCCCTGTGACAAAGGACCTGAAGAGATGCAAGCCGGTATACAAGGTATTCAAGGGATGGAAATCCGATATCCGCGGAATCCGCCGCTTTGAGGACCTTCCGCAGGAAGCACAGGATTATGTGAATTTCATCGAGAGCCAGATCGGTTATCCGATCACCATGGTTTCGAATGGACCGGGAAGAGACGATATTATTTACCGCAAGAGCAGCCTGAAGAAATAAATCCGGTTTTTGCCCCGGACAGACACGGAAGGAGCTGACGGAAATGAGAAGGACCGGCAGAGGGTTACGCCTGGCAGTCGGTATCCTTGCGGCGTCCGCGGTATTTTCCCTGGCGGGCTGTTCTCTGCCGAACAGCAACGAAAACACAACCGTTTCCGTGAATGAAACGGGGACGGTCACGGAGAATATCGTGGAGGCAAAGGGAGACGAGGATTATACGGAGGATGATTTAAAGCAGTATATCGAAAATGCGATCGCCGATTACCCTTCGTCGAATGAGAAGGCTGTCCGGATGGAATCCTGCAGTGTGGATGACAACTCGGTTACGATCAAAATGACATACGCTTCCATGGAGGATTACAGCAGCTTCAATCACGTCGGGGCATTCCTTGGAACGCTTGCGGAGGCGGAAAAGGCCGGCTATTCTATGGATCAGAACTTCCTTGACCGGAATGGAAATCCCGCGGACCCGGACGTTCTGGCATCGAGAGCAAAGGAGTGGAAGGTTGTGATCCTTTCCGAACCGGTCATGGTGAGACTTCCGGACAAGATTCTGTATGCGACGGATAATGTGTTGATCACGGGACGGCTGTCCGCGACGGTCAACACCGTATTGTCTCAGGATGAAGGTGACGAAGACGTGTCGTCAGGAAGCTCCGGCAGCGGAACGGTTTCTTCATCCGGCTCACAGGAGAGCGCGGGAGAGAAGACCTCTTCTGTGTCGAAAAGTCAGGGAGCGGTGTCTTCGTCAGAACAGGACGCAGGGACGAATCTGATCACAGATATAGGAAAATCCGGAGAGAACGAGGACAGGGAAATATCCCGGTTTGTGACCGTTTCCGACCGATATGCATACATCATATATAAATAGATATTCACCGGATTAGTATAAGCAGATATTATTCACCAGATCAGAACAGACGCGCATGGCGCGCTGTACTGCAAGCCGCACGGCAGGACGCAATAATTTTGTGCCCGGGAAGAGCCGGCGGACAAGAGGAAAAAGGAGATGGATCAGGATGGAAAAGACAATGGACAAGATCATCGCAGTGGCAAAGAACCGCGGATTTATATACCCGGGCTCCGAAATTTACGGAGGTCTCGCTAATACATGGGATTACGGCCCGCTCGGTGTTGAGTTTAAAAATAATGTCAAGAGAGCATGGTGGAAGAAGTTCGTTCAGGACAATAAGCTGAATGTAGGCGTAGACTGCGCAATTCTGATGAACCCGCAGACGTGGGTGGCATCCGGACATCTGGGAAGCTTCTCCGATCCGCTCATGGACTGCAAGGAGTGCCATGAGCGTTTCCGCGCGGACAAGCTGATTGAGGATTTCTGCCAGGAAAAGGGCATTGAGCTGGAGAATAACAGCTGCGACGGCTGGTCCAATGAGAAAATGATGGACTTCATCAAGGAGCATGAAATTCCCTGCCCGAGTTGCGGCAAGCATAATTTCACCGATATCCGTCAGTTCAACCTGATGTTCAAAACATTCCAGGGCGTAACCGAGGACGCGAAGAACACCGTGTATCTGAGACCGGAAACCGCACAGGGCATTTTTGTGAACTTCAAGAATGTACAGAGAACCTCCCGCAAGAAAATTCCTTTCGGCATCGGCCAGATCGGAAAATCCTTCCGTAACGAGATCACGCCGGGCAATTTCACCTTCCGTACCCGCGAATTTGAACAGATGGAGCTGGAGTTCTTCTGCGAGCCGGACACCGATCTGAAGTGGTTCGATTACTGGAGAAGCTTCTGCCATAAATGGCTCAATGATCTCGGACTCAAGGACGATGAGCTGAGACTTCGCGATCATGCCAAGGAGGAGCTCAGCTTCTACAGCAAGGCGACGACCGATATTGAGTTCCTGTTCCCGTTCGGATGGGGCGAGCTCTGGGGAATTGCCGACCGGACAGACTATGACCTCAGCCGTCACCAGGAGGTTTCCGGTCAGGATCTTACCTATTTTGACGATGTAAAGAAGATCAAATATATTCCGTATGTCATTGAGCCGTCTCTGGGAGCCGACCGTGTCGTTCTGGCCTTCCTGTGCTCGGCATACGATGAAGAGGTTCTGGATGCGGAGAAGAATGATGTCCGCACAGTTATGCATTTCCATCCGGCACTTGCTCCGGTGAAGATCGCGGTTCTTCCGCTGTCCAAGAAATTGAATGACGCGGCAGAGAAGGTATTTGATAAGCTGGCAGACAAGTACAACTGCGATTACGATGACCGCGGAGCGATCGGAAAGAGATATCGCCGTCAGGATGAGATTGGAACGCCGTACTGCATCACCTACGATTTCGATTCCGAGAATGACCAGGCGGTCACCATCCGTGACCGTGACACCATGGAACAGGTTCGTGTAAAGATCGACGAGCTTGATCAGTGGTTTGCCGGAAAGTTTGACTTCTGAGAAGAGAAGCAAAAGCACAAAGGAGGAGCTGGTTCATGCAGAGAAAAAAGGTTGTAGTGGCGCTCGGCCACAGAGCGCTTGGAAAAACCTTCGCGGATCAAAAGAAGGGCGTTGAGAATGCGGTAAAGTCCATTGCGGATCTGGTACAGGCCGGAGCGGGTGTGGTAATCACCCACAGCAACGGGTCTCAGGTCGGTATGATTCATACGGCGATGAATGAATTCACAAAGGCTCACAGCGACTACGTCGGAGCTCCGATGTCCGTCTGCTCTGCCATGAGCCAGGGATATATCGGATATGATATTCAGAACTCTCTGCGCGCGGAGCTGCTGAGAAGAGGAATCTACAAGCCGGTTGCGACGATCATCACCCAGGTCACCGTAGATCCCTATGATGAGAACCTCTATGAGCCGAGTAAGGTGATCGGAAGGATCCTCACAGAGGAGGAAGCAAAGGCAGAGGAAGAAAAGGGAAATTATGTCACCAAGACGGAGGAGGGATATCGGAGGATCATCGCTTCTCCGAAGCCGCAGGATATCATTGAGCTTGAGACCATTCAGCTTCTGCTGGACGCCGGGCAGGTCGTAATTGCGGGAGGCGGTGGCGGTATCCCGGTTCTGGAACAGGGACCGGAGCTCAAAGGAGCCAGTGCTGTTATCGAGAAGGATCTTGTCAGCGAAAAGCTTGCCGAGAAACTCAGGGCCGATGAGCTGCTGATCCTGACCAGTGTCGAGAACGCAAAGATCGGCCATGGAACCGATCATGAACAGCCGATCGGAAGGATTACCGTTTCCCAGGCAGAGGAATATATCCGTGCCGGGGAATTTGAATATGGAACGATGCTTCCGAAGATTCAGGCGGCGGTTGATTTTCTGAAGAGCGGCGGGGAGCGCGCGGTGATCACGTCGATCTCGAAGGCCAGAGACGGCTACGAAGGCCATGCGGGAACGATTATCGTCAAAGATGATGCTGTGACGGAAGAATAATGTCCGTACGATATCTTGTGACACAAGGTGTATAAGCTGAGAATTGCAATTCAAGGGAAGAAACAGAGCTGCTGCATAAAAACGGATGCCGCAGCTCTTCTTTCTTTCCCGGACGCAGGAGAGAGACAATGAACATTTTGAATCTGGAGCACATCAGCATTTCTTTTGTATCACGGGTCCTTCTGGATAATGTCACCGAGGGAATCAGCGACACCGATAAGATCGGCGTAATCGGCGTGAACGGAACGGGAAAATCAACGCTGCTGGCGATCGCGGCAGGCCGTCTGGAGCCGGATTCAGGAAAGGTGGTCAAGGGAAATACCGTCAGGATTTCTTATCTTCCGCAGAACCCGGTTTTCGATAACAGCAGAACACTTCTGGAGAATGTGGCGGAGGCGGTCAGCGGGAAGGCAGATCACTGGGACACAGAGGGAGAGGTGCGCGCGAGGCTTGTCGATTTTGGGATTCCTGATCCTGACTGCAGTCCGGAGATCCTGTCCGGGGGACAGAAGAAAAGGGCGGCGCTTGTCGCCGCGATCCTGACGCCGTGTGATCTCCTGATTCTGGACGAGCCCACAAACCATCTCGACCATGAGATGATCGAGTGGTTGCAGAATTATCTGCAGAATTTTCGCGGGGCAATTCTGATGGTTACCCATGACCGCTATTTTCTGGATCAGGTCACAAATCAGATCCTTGAGGTGGACCGGGGAAAGACTTACCGCTATCAGGCGGGATATTCCGGTTATCTGGAGCTGAAACAGGAAAGAATGAACTTTGCCGTTGCGGCGGAGCGAAAGGCGGCCGCCCTGTATCGCAAGGATCTTGCGTGGATCATGCGCGGAGCGAGAGCGAGATCGACCAAACAGAAGGCGCATATTCAGAGGTTCGAGGCGCTCAGAGACCGGGAGAAAATCGTGGAGGAGAGGCAGGTAAAGCTGAATTCCCTTCCGTCCAGGCTCGGAGGCAAGACGATTGAGCTTCGGCACGTCAGCAAAGGCTATGGACAGAAAGAACTGATCCATGATTTTTCCTACAACTTCGGCAAGACTGACCGGATCGGCATCATCGGTCCGAACGGTTGCGGAAAATCCACGCTTCTGAAGATCATTGACGGAAAGCTTCCTCCGAATTCGGGAGCGGTGGAAATCGGGCAGACCGTTAAGATCGGCTGCTTCAGCCAGGAAAATGAACAGCTTGATCCGAACGAGCGGGTGATCGATTACATTAAGGACACCGCTGAATTTATCCGGACCACGGACGGGCTGGTATCCGCGAGCGGCATGTGCGAGCAGTTTCTGTTCGACAGCGAAATGCAGTACTCTCTGATCGGTAAATTATCCGGAGGAGAGAAGCGGCGTCTCTACCTGCTGAAGGTGCTGATGGAAGCACCGAATGTACTGATCCTTGACGAGCCGACCAATGATCTGGATATACAGACGCTGCGGATCCTCGAGGATTATCTGGACCGTTTTGCCGGCATTCTGATCGTCGTGTCACATGACCGCTATTTTCTGGACCGCGTGGTGACCAGGATCTTTGCTTTTTCCGGGGACGGGAAACTGATCCGCAGTGAGGGCGCATATACCGAATATCTGGAGCATATGGAGACACAGGGGATTCCTTCAGGACCCGCAAAAAACACTGTGAGTGATGCGAAAGACAGGAGCGACGCGCGTGACGGGAAGGCCGACGGGAGCGCTGCTGAGGAACGATCCGGCGCAGAGCTCTATGCGGCACAGAAGGAAGAGCAGAAGAAGGCAAGAAAGCGGACCAGGCTTTCCTACCGTGATCAGCAGGAATATGATCATATTGAGGAAGAAATCGATCAGCTGGAGCAGAAGAGCCGGGAACTCGAGGAGCAGATGGCGGAGTCGGCGACGATGTATACGAAGCTTTCCGACTTGTCAAAGGAGAAGGAAGCGGTCGATGCAAAGCTGGAAGAACGGATGGAAAGATATTTCGAGCTGCAGGAGCTCGTGGACAGCTTTGGAAAATCCGATTCGTAAGTGTGTGGCTGTCCTTATGTGAGTCTGTCATTATAGGAGTCCTGCATCATTTTGGTCTGTTTTTATTTGAGATTTCATTATTTGCAGATGTCTTCATCTGCGTTTGCGTGTATTTGCGTTTGTCTGTATTTACCGGTAATATTTATTGCTGTATACTGAGAATACAGTCGACGGATCGTTTTTCAGACAAAAACATATAAATTAAGGATAATTATGGGAAACAGGAGGGAATGAGCATGGCTATATTCAAGGGCGCGGGTGTTGCGATGGCGACACCGATGAAGGAGGATGGATCGATTAACTTTGACGCAATGGAGAAGATGATTGAGTATCAGATCCGGAATCATACGGATGCGATCATCGCGGTAGGCACATCCGGAGAGGCATCAACGCTGGACGATGACGAACATCTGGAAGCGATCAGGTTCTGCGTCGAAATCACGAAGGGACGGGTTCCGGTGATCGCCGGGACAGGTTCAAACAACACTGCTCACGCGATCATGATGTCGAGGGAGGCGGAGAAGCGTGGAGCGGACGGCCTTCTGCTTGTAACTCCGTATTACAATAAGGCGACGCAGGATGGCCTGATTGCGAGTTATACGGCAATTGCGGAAGCTGTCAATATTCCGTGCATCATGTACAACGTGCCATCAAGAACCGGTACGAATATTCAGCCGGAAACCGCGGCGTATATCGGGAAGCATGTGAAGAACATTGTGGCCCTGAAGGATGCCTGCGGGAACATCAGTCAGACGGCGAGAACACTCGAACTTTGTGACGGTGTGCTGGATCTGTACTCAGGCAATGACGATCAGATCGTTCCGATCATGTCACTGGGCGGTTCCGGCGTAATCTCGGTTCTGTCGAACGTAGCGCCGCAGTTCACCCATGATATGTGCCAGAAGTGTCTGGATGGAGATTTTTCGGGAGCGGCAAAGATGCAGCTTGGTTCTCTTGCGCTGATCCGTGCGCTGTTTTGTGAGGTGAACCCGATCCCGGTAAAGGCAGCGCTGAACATGATGGGCTTCGACGCCGGCAAACCGAGACTTCCGCTCACAGAGATGACAGAGGAGCATCAGGCTTCACTGAGGGCCGCGATGAAGAATTTCGGAATCCTCTGAGCGCTGTGATCGGACGCGGGCAGCAGAGGCAGAGCCGGAGAAGTGAGATTCGGGAGGAACCTGAGCCGGATAGATGAGGATCAGGCGAAGGCAGAGCCGGATAAGGTAAACTCAGGCAGAAAAGATTCGGAAAGAAGAAGGACAGGAACAATTACAGATGAAGACGAAGGTATATATTGACGGACAGAGCGGAACAACGGGACTTCAGATCTACGACAGAATCGGAGCGCGGGATGATCTTGAGCTTCTGAGAATAGATGAAGACAAGAGACATGACATGGATGAGAGAAAGAAATTCCTGAATGCGGCGGACATTGTCTTCCTGTGTCTGCCGGACGCAGGCGCGGTCGAAGCGGTTTCTCTGATTGAAAACCCGGAGGTTCGTGTGATTGATGCTTCTACAGCACATCGGGTTGCGGAAGGCTGGACATATGGTTTCCCGGAGCTCTCAAAGGAACAGAGGGAGGCGATCCGGACCAGCAGGAGAGTGGCGAATCCGGGGTGTCATGCCACCGGGCTGATCGCAACGACGGCTCCGCTTGTAAGGATGGGAATACTGCCTGCGGACTATCCGGTCACCTGCTATTCCCTGACCGGATATTCCGGCGGGGGCAAAAAAATGATTGCGGAATATGAGGCGGAGAATCGCAGCAGGCTTTTGGATTCGCCCGGAATCTATGGCCTGAATCTGAGGCATAAGCATGTGCCGG
The DNA here is from genome assembly GCF_052063915.1 of Bilifractor sp. HCP3S3_D3. Taxonomy (NCBI): domain Bacteria; kingdom Bacillati; phylum Bacillota; class Clostridia; order Lachnospirales; family Lachnospiraceae; genus Bilifractor; species Bilifractor sp. HCP3S3_D3. Next base: position 179,634 of record NZ_JBQHWP010000001.1, on the reverse strand, counting down.
AGATGCAGAAGATGACCGGCCTTCTCTATCCGCCGGTGTTCATGCCGGTTGTTGATGATTATTACAAGGGGATGGCAGGGACGATTATGCTTCAGAACCGTCTTCTTCCCGGAAAACCGTCTGCGGAGGAGATCTGCGAACGACTGCAGGAGTACTACCGGGATGAGCATTTCGTATCTGTTGTACCGTTTGGTCAGAATGACAGCAAGCTCTACGCCAATAAGCTGGCGGGAACCAATCGCCTGGAAATTGTCGTATGCGGACACGAGGAACAGACTTCAGTGACAGCGCTTTTCGATAATCTCGGAAAGGGTGCTTCCGGAGCTGCCGTTCAGAATATGAACATCATGCTGGGGCTTGACGAAGCCACGGGACTTGAGGACTGAGAAGAAAACGTTCCGAATTGACGCAGCAGGATGAACACAGTCCGGCAGAGCAGAAATGCGCAGCACCTGAGAAGAAAACGTCACGGATCGACAAAGCGGCGGAAGCGCGCATTTATTCGCTGCGGTATTTCAGATACTGGAGGAATTTCTTCATCGCGGCGGATGCGGTGCGGCTCTCCTTGAGAGCGATGCCGATTGTCCGGAAAGCGGGTGGATCCAGCGGTTTTATGACGACGTCGTATGGGATCCGTTTCAGGATCAGCCCCGGAAGGATTGCGATCCCGAGGCCTTGTTCAATCATAGCCATGATTGCATAATCGTCCCAGGTGGTGAAGCGGATCTCCGGGTGGAGATCATAGCGCTTCAGAATATCCGTGATCTCGGACTTTCCTCCCTTCTCCAGAAGCATGAAGGGTTCTTTTTCCAGCTCTTTTACCGGAAAGGCATCCAGTCCGGCGAGCGGATGGCCCTTTGGAAGGACAGCCATCAGGGGGTCTTTCGCCAGCTCCAGGGTGTCGAATTCCGGACGGGTGGGGAGGATGAGGAATCCACAGTCGACCCGGCGCTCATCGATCCATTTTTCCGTTTCCGAATAATCACCGAGGAGCATCTCATATTCAATGTTTGGATAATCTACCTGAAACTGTCGGATGATCCGGGGAAGCCACTGTGTTGCGACGCTGGAAAAGGTACCAATCCTTATCAGCCCCGTCTGTATTCCGTTCAGATCATCCACCTCCTCCTGAAGGCGGTAATATTCCCGGCAGAGACTCTGCGCGAAGGGAAGAAGACGTGTGCCGTCGGAGGTCAGGCTTACGCCGCTGCGGTCGCGCTCGAGAAGCGTGATTTTCCAGTCTTTTTCAAGATCCGAAATCATCCGGCTGATGCCGGACTGTGAATAACCGAGAGATTCCGCGGCTTTTGAAAAGCTGCCGAGCTCAACGGTTTTTACAAAAGAGAGATATTTCTGAAGATTTGCGTCAATCATATATCTGAAAACCTCATGCAGTTGTCAATAAGTATTATTTTTGATTATAGTTTGAAGCGATTCAGCGTGCAATCAATAATTTCATATGTCGCGTTTTATGCGCGACGGACAGGAGTCTGAAAAATGGGGAATTGGAATCAGGAGGAACTGAAGAAGGCACTTCAGCTGTATGCGGTGACAGACCGGCACTGGCTGAACGGACGCCGTCTGGCGGATGATGTTGAGCGTGCGCTGAGAGGCGGCGCAACCTTTATACAGCTTCGGGAGAAGGATGACATGAAGCTTGAGCACGATGCTTTCCTGAAGGAGGCGGCAGAGATCAAGGCGCTCTGCAGGAGGTATAAGGTGCCTTTTGTCATTGATGATGATGTGGACTTGGCTCTGGAAATCGGAGCGGACGGGGTGCATGTCGGACAGAGTGACATGGAGACGGGTCTGGTGCGGAGCAGACTCGGGAAGGATCGCATCATCGGTGTTTCCACGCAGACTGTGGAGGAAGCACTCCTGGCGGAGAGCCGCGGAGCGGATTATCTCGGGGTCGGCGCGGTGTTTCCGACAGGCTCCAAGGCGGATGCTTCAGAAGTGAGTATGGATGCGTTACGGGCAATCTGCAAGGCGGTTTCGATCCCGGTCGTCGCCATCGGCGGGATTACGGAAGAAAATGTCATGGAGCTGGCAGGCAGCGGAATTGTTGGTATTTCGGTCATCTCCGCTATTTTTTCGAAAGAGGATGTGGAAGGCGCGGCGAGAGCACTGAAAAGCCGTACAATCCGGATGCTTGGGCTGTCAGGGGATTAAGATGGCAGAGAGCATTCATATTCTGGATACAGGGGTTGCCTTCGAAGAGAAAAGCCGAAAGCTTCTGGAACATCTGAAGGCACAGGGGCTGCAGGCAGATATCCGGGGAGAAATAAACGGAGAGGCGCGAAAAGCGGAAAACAGAGACGGACATAATGGCAGGTACGAAGACAAGCAAAAAGGCAGGCTGAACGACAAGCATAAGGAAGGCGGACTGGAAGCCAGGCATAAGGACGAATACAGAGCTGAACGCCAGGAGGATAAAAAGGAAAAGCTCAAAGAGGAACACAAGAGGGAGAAGAATGAGCTTTATCTCAGATATGATGAGAAGGGTCTAACATTGACTGACGGGAAAATTCAGATGCGGGGAGATTTTTCGGATATGCTGCCCCGCCTTCGGTATGACAATCTTACGCATGAACTTCTGGTGAAGGCTGCGAGAATGAAGGACATGAACAGGGGGCCGGGCAGACACCCGGTGATTCTGGATGCAACCGCAGGCATGGGAGAGGATTCCCTTCTTCTTGCTGCCGCGGGATTTGAAGTGGAGATGTATGAGCAGAATCCGGTGATTGCAGCACTTCTGGCAGATTGTCTGGAGCGTGCGGGGAAAAATCCGGCGCTGACAGAGATCATATGCAGGATGCACCTGCATGAGGGAGACAGCATAGAGGCTCTGAAGAACCTGAAGGATTTTCCGGATGTCATCTATCTGGATCCGATGTTCCCGGAGAGACAGAAGAGCGCCCTGGTCAAGAAAAAGTTTCAGCTGCTCCATCAACTGGAGATGCCCTGTCAGGATGAAGAGGTACTCCTGAAGGCGGCAGTCGGTGCCCGTCCCTTTAAGGTGGTAGTGAAGAGACCCCTGAAGGGACCAAATCTGGCCGGTATGAAGCCGGGGTATTCACTGACCGGAAAGGCCATTCGATACGATTGTTTCGTTTTTCCGGAAAATGAAGTCCGTAATGCAGAGGGGTAAAATCTGAGCAGATGACAGATCAGGGAAATGAGGAGATATATCGGTGCAGAAGAGCGGACAAATACTCTATTTATTACCGCGTTCATGTTCAGAAGCTTGGATGGCTCGGCTGGACAAAAAATGGAGCTGATGCCGGTTCAACCGGGTGCGCTTACCGGATTGAGGTTTTGCAGATCCGAATGCGGATAAAGGGAAGCTCAGCTCCTGGCAGTATGGCAAATGCATATATTAAAGATCAGGTACATCTGAATGTTCCCTGTGTTATGCAGAACCCGGAACTGCCGACCGGATGTGAATCCGCGGCGCTCACGAATCTTCTGAAATACCATGGATTTTCCCTTGGCAAAACAACAATCGCAGATCATTATATGCCGTACGGAACAAATATTGCTATTAGAAAGTCTTTATTATTATCTGGAACCGTAGCGCATAGGTTCTGCCACCTTCTTGTTAAAGAAAGCAATCAGGGGCCCCATGAAGAAAGCGGTGACCAGCGTTCCGATTCCGATCACGCCGCCCAGAAGGCCGCCGATCACAACGCAGATCAGGTCCGTCAGAATCCGGATGTATTTGAACTTCCACCCGGTGTGGCGCTCAGAAAGAGTAATGGCAACTGCGTCGTAGGTGGAAACTCCGAGATCGGCGGTAAAGTACATGGCCGAGGCAAAACACATGATAACGACGCCCAGGATCAGTGAGATGATTCTGAGGGCCAGGTTCGGGTCGGGATTCATCTTGTTCAGAAGGAATTCCATAAATTCCGCAAAATAACCGACAAGAAAAAGGTTGATTACGGTTCCTATGCCGATTTTTCTCCGGTTCCAGAAGAAAATGACAACCAGAAGAATGGCATTCAGAATAGCATAATAGGTGCCGAAGTCAAGCGGCACTGCCCGTCGCACGGCATTCCACGTGCCGTGCGCAAAAACCTGAAAAGGATCCACTCCCATATCTGAATAAACAAACATCCCGACGGACAGACCGGCGACACACACGCCGATTACTGCCATCAGAACCCTTCTTGGAAATTCTTTCATAACTACGGCTCCTGCTTCTGTAAATGATTCTCTTTTTAAAAATACCTTTGTTGCTGGTTCTAAGTATAGGATAGGCGAAATGAATCTGCAACAGAATAAAAAAGAGATCCCAACAATAATTGATGATCCGGCTGCTGTTCAAGGAAACCCCTCAGGCGGAATCGCGGGAGACGATGCTGGTCGAAATCTCCGTTTTCACGGTGTGCGGAACCGGATAGCTGATCTGCCGGATCAGCTGCCGGACGGCGGTCTGCCCCATGAACAGCCGGGGAATATCGATCGTGGTCAGCGCGGGCTCCACAATCTGTCCCTCGCGTATATTATCAAAACCGATGACAGGAATGTCCTCGGGAACCCTGATATGACGAGCCTGCAGCGCCTTTATCACGCCGATGGCGATCAGATCGTTATCGGCAAAATAACAGCCGGCAAGAGCTGCGTGGGTGTCAATCAGATCCAGCATATCACGCATCGCCCCTTCAATCGTGGGGGACAATTCATGAATAACGGAATTGCCGACAGACATTCCGTGCTCTCGAACAGCCCTTTTAAATCCTACATCTCTCTCAAAAAAATTTTGAATAGAATAGGAAGACTTCAGGTGGCCTGGCTGGCAGTGGTAGTTGTCAATCAGATAATTCGTCGCAAGGTAAGCTCCCTGCGCATTGTTGATCAGAATACTGCTGCAGTCGATGGTTTCAAAGTAAGAGTCCAGGAGAACCATCGGGATATTCAGATGAAGAAACTTCAGGCAGACTTCTGACGAGATTTCCGTGCCGAGCAGAATAATCCCCGAACAGCCGGAGCCGCGGAGCTCCTCCGCAATCCGCGCAAAGTCATCGGTCTGTTCATACAGCTGAAGAGTACGAAGATGGTAGCCATTATCGCGGCATCCCTGTTCGATTCCATCGGTCAGCTCCGTAAAGATCGGCGAATAATTCAGAATCGCATTATTCGCCCGGTAAATGACGCAGCAGATATCGCCATGACCGGCGGTCTTTGCAGATTGTCTGGAAAAATCATAGCCGGCAGCCTCTGCGGCACGGACAATCCGCGCTCTTGTCGCGGTGCTGACTCCCGGTTTATTGTTCAAAGCCATTGATACAGCTGCGGGGCTTACACCAAGCTGTCTGGCAAGTTCCTTTGCGGTGACGGACATCCCTCATTCTCCTGTAAATACTGTAAATGATCTGTGAAGTAAAAATTCAGAAAGGCTGGCTGTACACAAACACAAGGTGATTGCAGAAGCTGAAATTTTCATCGCATAGAAATGCAATCCAAAAACCAGTGGTTTGCAGGTACATGCAGAACCATCCTCCTGATATTGTAATGCATTTCTCTGGATACTGAAAGATCTCCGGAAAATTAAGCCGATAATTTAGTAAAATTCACTTAATAATATGTGTTGATTCAGCTGATGCACGTCTATAATTTTGATTAAGAAATTGCAGTATATAGTGGGAATATTGTGAAAGGGAGGATTCCATGGAGACAATTAAAATCGGCTTTGCGCCGACCAGAAGATCGATTTTCAGTGCACCGGACGCGATTAAGTTCGCGAACTTAACCAGACAGAAGCTGAAGGAGCTGAATGTTTCATTTACAGACATCACGGACATTAACGAGGAGGGGCTGCTGTATCAGGAGAGCGACCGGATCCGGATTGCGGAAAAGTTCAAAAAGGAAAAGGTAGACGGCCTGTTTCTGCCGCACGCAAATTTCGGAACCGAATATGAGTGCGCCAGACTGGCAAAGGAATTAAATGTTCCGGTTTTGCTCTGGGGACCGAGAGATGAACGGCCGGAGCCGGATGGAATGCGGCTTCGTGATTCTCAGTGCGGCCTTTTCGCGACGGGGAAGGTACTGCGAAGATTCCGGGTGCCGTTTACCTACATGACAAACTGCAGGCTTGACGACCCGGAGTTCGCACGGGGGATCACTGATTTTCTGAAGGTCTGCAATGTGGTGAAGAAATTCCGGAATCTCCGGATTCTGCAGCTTGGACCGCGTCCCTTTGATTTCTGGTCGACGATGTGCAATGAGGGAGAGCTGCTTGAGAAGTTTAATATCCAGCTGGCGCCGGTTCCGCTGCCTGAGCTGACGGCTGAGCTGAATCGGGTAAAGGCTGAGGAGACGGAGGAGGTTCAGGAGGTCATCCGTTACTGTCAGGAGAATATGAACTGCCAGATCAAGCCGGAATTACTGGAGAATGTCGCTGCACTGAAGATTGCTATGAAGAACCTTGCAGATCTGTACGGATGCAGCGCCATCGCGATTCAGTGCTGGAATGCGCTTCAGGGGGAGATTGGCATCATGCCCTGCGCGGCCAATTCCCTTCTGAATGAGGAAGGACTTCCGGTCGTCTGTGAGACCGATATTCACGGAGCGATCACACAGGTGATGGCAGAGGCTGCCACCTTAAATGAGAAGAGGGGACTCTTCGCGGACTGGACCGTGAGACATCCGGACAATGAGAACGGAGAGCTTCTTCAGCACTGCGGTCCATGGCCGATTTCTGTGGCAAAGGAAAAACCGTCGATCTGCGTTCCTGTGGCCTTTCCATATAACGGAGCCGTTTCGGCGGAGGCGAAGCACGGCAATCTGACGCTTACCAGATTTGACGGGGACAACGGAGAATACTCTCTGTTGCTCGGTCATGCCAGGGGAATCGACGGCCCGTATACAAAGGGAACCTATCTCTGGGTTGAGGTAGAGAATTTGAAGAGACTCGAGGCAAAGCTGGTCGAAGGACCATACATTCATCACTGCGTCGCCATTCACGAGGATGTAGTGCCGGTCCTTTATGAGGCATGCAAATATCTGGGGATTCAGCCGGATTTTTATGATCCCATTGAAGAAGATGTGAAAGCATATCTGAGAGGAGAATAATCGTGAAAAATCTGAAGTATCTATCCTACAAGCTGAGAGAGGACTGCGTAAACATCATCATGGCGGGCGGAGGCGGACATATCGGAGGCGACATGTCCGTCATGGAGATCCTGACAGATCTGTACTTCCGGCAGATGAACATTTCTCCGGAGAACCAGGATGATCCGGAACGGGATCTTTTTATCCTGAGCAAGGGGCACTCGATGGAAGCGTATTATGCCGTGCTTTGCGAGAAGGGATTTCTGAGTCTGGATGAAGTGACCGCGAAGTTTTCCAAATTCGGTTCTCCGTACATCGGACACCCGAACAACAAGCTCCCGGGAATCGAGATGAATTCGGGTTCACTCGGGCATGGGCTTCCGGTGGCTGTCGGCATGGCGCTTGCGGTGAAGATGGATAGAAAGCCAAACCGTGTATATGTAGTGACCGGAGACGGAGAGCTTGCCGAGGGATCAAACTGGGAAGGCGCGATGTCCGCCGCGATGTATGGACTGGACAATCTCGTGTGGATCGTCGACCGGAACCGGCTCCAGATTTCAGGCGGCACAGAGGATGTCATGGCACTCGAGGATCTGAAGAAGAAGGTGGAATCCTTCGGCTGGAAGGTACTGACGGCAGACGGGAATGATATCGATGCGCTGGACGGGGCGTTTGAGAAAGCAAGGCAGACAAAGGGCTGTCCGACATGTATCATCGCAAATACAATAAAAGGAAAAGGCTCACCCGTCATGGAAAATAAGGCGGGGTGGCATCATCATCTGCCGACGGAGACTGAGTATGCGTCAATCATGAAAGATCTTGAAGAAAGGAAGGAGGCGCTGGCAAATGAATAAAATATCAAATCGCAAGGTCATCTGTGACGTACTGATGGAAGAAGCAAAAACAGATAAAGACATTGTGGTGCTCTGCAGCGATTCCAGGGGCTCTGCCTCGATGACACCTTTCTTTGAGGCTTATCCCAGTCAGTCGGTAGAAGCAGGAATTGCGGAGCAGGATCTGGTGGGAATTGCGGCAGGTCTTGCGAAAATGGGGAAAAAGCCTTTTGCAGCATCTCCGGCATCCTTCCTGACGACGAGAAGCTATGAACAGTGCAAGGTAGACTGCGCCTATTCCGATACGAATGTAAAGCTGATCGGTATCTCAGGAGGTGTCAGCTACGGGGCACTTGGGATGAGCCATCATTCAGCACAGGATATAGCGGCGATGAGCGCCATCCCGAATATGCGGGTATACCTGCCAAGTGACAGGCATCAGACAGGTAAGCTGGTGAAGGCTCTTCTGCGGGACAACAAGTGTGCCTACATCCGCGTGGGACGTAACCCGGTCGAAGATGTTTACACAGCAGAGAATTGTCCCTTCACGATGGATCGTGCAACCTGGATCCGAAAAGGAAGCGATGTTGCGATCATTGCATGCGGGGAGATGGTGCGTCCGGCTGTGGACGCGGCAGAACTTCTGGAAGCAGAAGGCATTCACGCAACCGTTCTGGATATGTATTGTGTGAAGCCACTGGATAAAAAGGCAATTATTGAAGCGGCACGAAACGCAAAGGCAGTGATTTCTGTTGAAGAACACTCACCCTTCGGCGGCCTCGGTTCCATGGTGGCGCAGGTGGTCGGGGAAAACTGCCCCCGGAAAACGGTTACGATGGCGCTTCCGGATGCCCCTGTGATTACAGGAACCTCCGCACAGGTTTTTGCGTATTACGGGCTTACCGGGGAGGGAATTGCAAAAACAGCGCGTGAATTGCTGAAGCAATAATCGGAGTGCAGGTATGGGCAGATATATTCTCGCAGTCGATCAGAGTACACAGGGTACCAAGGGACTGCTTTTTAACGAATCAGGAGAACTTTCTGTGCGTGCGGACCGGCCGCATGCGCAGATTATCAATGAAAAGGGCTGGGTAGAGCATAATCCGGAGGAAATTTTCCGAAACACCTGTGCGGTTTGCAGGGATGTTATTGAGAAGGCCGGGATTCTGCCGGAAGAAATCGCAGCCTTAGGCATTTCAAATCAGAGAGAGACAGCTCTCGCATGGAACAGGAAGACGGGAAAACCCGTCTGCAACGCGATTGTATGGCAGTGTGCACGGGCAGCAGAGATCTGCGCGCGGCATGAGAGGATGGGGGAAGCAGAACAAATCCGTCAGAAGACGGGACTGCCTCTGTCTCCGTATTTTCCTGCCGCGAAGCTTGAGTGGATCATGGAAAACGTTCCGGAGGCAGACAGGCTTGCGCGGGAAGATAACCTGGCAGTGGGTACGATTGACAGCTGGCTGGTATATAATCTGACAGGAGGAGCAGAACACAAGACTGACTGCTCGAATGCCTCGAGAACGCAGCTGTTTAATCTGGAAACACTGAGCTGGGATGAAGAGCTGCTGGAAATCTTTGGAATTCCGGAAAGTGCCATGCCACAGGTGGTTATGTCGGATTCAATGTTCGGCATGACTGACTTGGATGGAGCTCTGCCAAAGAAAATACCCATCCACGGGGTGCTCGGGGACAGCCATGCGGCGCTGTTCGGACAGAACTGCCGGAAGAAAGGAGAACTGAAGGCAACCTATGGGACCGGAAGCTCCGTAATGATGAATACCGGTGAAACCCGTTACCGAAGTCAGCATGGACTGGTGACTTCTCTTGCATGGGGAATCGGTGGCCAGGTCGAGTATGTGCTGGAGGGAAATCTGAATTATACCGGAGCATCGATCTCCTGGCTGAAGGATCAGATGAAAATGATTTCATCCGCATCAGAGACGGAAGCGCTTGCGTCAGCGGCAAATCCAAGGGATCGTGCTTATTTTGTACCTGCGTTTACTGGTCTTGGAGCCCCTTACTGGGACCCGGAGGCGACCGGACTTCTGACGGGTATTACGCGCACTACCGGGCGCAAAGAAGTAGTAAAGGCATGTCTGGAAAGCATTGCCTACCAGATCACGGATCTGATTGAGATAATGCGTGAAGAGACCGAAGATCCTGTGCGGACGCTCCATGTAGACGGCGGCCCGACAGGAAACCGCTATCTGATGCAGTTTCAGGCGGACCTGGCAGATACCTGCGTGCTGGTTCCCGGCCTGCAGGAATTGTCCGGCATGGGAGCCGCCTACCTGACGGGAATCTCCTGCGGACTCTATCCGGAGAAATCGATCTTTGACCACATCCGGACGACATCATATCAGAGAAAGATGGAAGAAAGCGAAAGAGTTCACAGATACAGGGGATGGAAGGCGGCGATCGACAAGGCGCTGAGGCATGATTTCTGACAGAATCTATGGAGATGTAATTACGAATATGATATTTCCATGTGATATCATCCGGTTTATGATTATTGTATTATTATCCGCTGCAGTCCAGTCATTTGAGCTGTATTTCAGCTGTGTCTTATCTGGATACCGGCGCCTTGCGGTCCGGTCTATCCATGCTGATATAAGGTCGAGAAAGTGGAGGAATTTATGAAAATCACACATATGAAGGTAAACCATCTGGTGAACCCGATCGGATACGAGCTCGATCATCCGACGGTGTCATTTGTGACCGAGGATACTTCCGGGAAGAAACAGAAGAATGCGCGCGTGCTGCTTGCAGCAGACCCGGATTTCAGGAACATTCTGCATGATAGTGGTTATCGGGAGGATCTTAGCAGCTTAGCCTATGAACTTCCGGTTTCCCTGGAACCGGAGAACCGCTATTACTGGAAGGCGTTTGTGAACGCTGACAACGGGGATTCTGCAGAAAGCGAAGCTGCCTGGTTCGAAACTGCGATGAGGGGACCGTGGAAGGCAGAGTGGATCACCCCGGATGCAGATAAAAGCCTTCAGGTATGTGTTTTTCGAGATGTTGAAATTACAAAACCTCTCGCGAAAGCTCGTCTTTATCTGACGGGGCTCGGCCTCTATGAAGTATATATCAATGAGGAAAAACTGGGAGAAGAATGTCTGATGCCTGGTTTCTGTGATTATGATGCCTGGATTCCCTATCAGACGATGATCCCGGATCTCCGGCAGGGACATAACCGGATTGAAATCATGCTTGGCGACGGGTGGTATAAAGGCTGGTATGGTCTTAGAAAGAATCATGAAGTGTATGGCGACCGTCTTGCGTGCATCGCTGAGCTGAAGCTTTTTTATGAAGACGGTTCAGAAGATATCATCTGTACAGATGATAACTGGAAAGCACACAGGAGTCCGGTAATTGAAAGTGGAATCTATCCCGGTGAAGTATATGAGCCCGGGATCGATCGCAGTGAGGTACTGAATACCAGAAAAATTGACATTGATAAATCAAAACTCAGGCCCCGTCTCGATCCAAGGATAATCATTCAGAAAAAGATCCGTCCTGTCGCATTAATTCATACCCCCGCCGGGGAAACGGTGCTGGACATGGGACAAAATATGGTTGGATGGCTCGGCTTCCACTGTGCTGCCCCGGCGGGAACGCGGATTCGGTTCCAGTTTGGAGAGATTTTACAGGAAGGTAATTTTTATCGCGACAATCTGCGTACAGCGCTGGCTGAATTTACTTATGTATCCGATGGCACGGAGCGTACGGTACGGCAGCATTTTACATTTTATGGATTCCGTTATGTAAAGATTACAGGCTGGCCGGGTGAGCCGAATCCGGATGATTTTCGCGGACTCGTGATTTATTCTGAGATGGAGGAACTCAGCCAGATCAAAACATCAAATCCTCTGGTCAACAAGCTATTTGAAAATACAAGATGGGGTATGCGGGGAAATTTCCTGGATGTTCCCACCGATTGCCCGCAGCGGGATGAAAGATATGGATGGACCGGTGACGCGCAGATCTTCTCAGGTACAGCATGCTTCAATATGGATACCTATGCATTTTACACAAAATACGGGTATGATCTGGCTTGTGAACAGGAACGACTGAACGGGGCAGTGCCGGATGTTGTTCCTACGGCAGGCTATACCGGTACAATTTCCACTGCCTGGGGAGAAGCTGCAACCATCATTCCCTGGAATGTATATCTTCATTTCGGGGACAAAGGTATTCTGCGAAGACAATTTTCAAGTATGCGCGGGTGGGTCGATTACATGAAGAGTCAGGATGACGCCAACGGCTCCCGACGGCTCTGGCAGAGCGGTTTTCATTATGGAGACTGGCTTGCACTGGACGGAAATGTAGAAGGCGGAGTCTTTGGAGGGACGGATCCGTTTCTGATCTCCTCTGCGTATTATTACTACTCGACAAGAATTGTTGCGAAAACAGCCGAAATCCTGGGATATGAGGAGGACGCAGGGAAGTATTCGACATTGGCCAATGAAATCCGGGACGCTTTCATCCGGGAATATTTTTCACCGACAGGACGGCTCTGCGTGGATACAATGACGGCATATGTAGTTGTCCTCTATATGGGACTGACGCCGGAACATGCGGTTGATAAAGTGTGTGCGGGTCTTCTAAACAAACTTGCCCGCAATCGTTATCATCTGGAAACTGGTTTTGTCGGGACGCCTTATCTGATGCGTGTACTGTCAGAATATGGCATGTATAATTATGCGTATCACCTGCTTTTGGAAGAGGGATTTCCCGGATGGCTGTATGAGGTTCTGATGGGGGCTACCACGATCTGGGAGCGTTGGAATTCCGTGCTGCCGGATGGCAGGATCAGCGGAACGGAAATGAATTCCCTGAATCATTATTCCTATGGCTCAGTGGTGGAGTGGATGTTCCGGAATATGATCGGTATCAATCCGGACGAAAAATATGCTGGTTATAGAAGGTTCAAGCTTGCTCCGAAGCCGGATTATTCGATACCGCAGGCAGAAGGATTCCTGCGTTCCGCCTCGGGACTCATCCGCAGTGGGTACCAGTTGCGGCAGGGGAAACTTACCATTGAGGCAGAGGTTCCGTTTAATACAGAGGCAGAAATACAGCTTCCGGATGCTTGTGTTGATGAGATCCGGAATATTGCTTCAGACATGGATGGTATTATCGGCATCAGACAGGAGGATAGTGATGTGGTGCTTATCGTTCTCGCCGGAACGTATTCGTTTACTTATCGGCCGACAAAACCATATCGTAAGATCTACAGTCTGGATTCACTGATGAGTGATTTGAATGAGAATCCGAAGACAAAGGCGATTCTCGATGAGTACTTCTATTCAGAATATAAGGCAATTCCGTTTGAAAAAGAACTTTTTACGTTACGTCAGATGCTGAACGGGCCTTTCACCTACCTGCCCTATGATATGCAGGAGAAAATAGACCGGTTACTGCGTGAGGTGGAATAGACGGAAAATAGAATGATCCGAAGCACAGAACGACCCGTTTCATGGACGGGTCGTTCTGCAGCTTCAGATGATGTTCATATATTCAGTTGTTCTGCAGTTCCCTGTGAGCTTCCCTCTCCCTCAGCTTTTTCATGACGCTCGGATATCTTCTCCCGTCCGTGTGCGGGAGGGCGGAAGCCGCCTGCATCATCTCCACAAAATTATCGACTGCGCCGAACTGCACGTATGACATGAGATCCAGAATGCGATCGATATCCGTCAGAAGATCCTTGTTCAGGAGAAGCTTTGATGCGCCCTCAAGCGAGGTATTGCCGACAGGGCAGATGCGGTCGCGCTCAACGTCGGGATACATGCCGATGTTAATCGCGGATTCCTTGTGTATATGTGCGCCGAAGGCACCTGCCATGTAGAACGTATCGATGTCTTCAAGGCGGATGCCGGAAGCGTGCAGCATGTACTCGATCATCGTAGCGGCAGCGGCTTTTGTGTTGATGAACTCCCGGATGTCGCTCTGATAGAAATAAAGACCGGAGGAATAGCAGACAGCAGCTTCCTCCATTCCGGTGTCCGGGTTCTTTTGGATAGAGATGAGGCTGCTCTTCTCGGGCTGCAGTACGCCCTGCAGGTTGATCCAGCCGTTTAGAAACAGCTCGGAGAGAAGATCCACGATGCCGGAGCCGCAGATACCGGCGGGGACTTTATTATCGATGGTTTTCAGATGAAATTCCCCGTTCGCAAGCGACACGCTTTCCACGGCTCCCGGCGCGGCGCGCATACCGGTGTGAACAACGCCACCCTCCAGAGCGGGACCCGCGGCGCCGGCTCCACAGAGCAGAAAGCTGCGGTTTCCGACGGCGAGCTCTCCGTTCGTTCCGACATCGAAGAACAGGGAGATTTTGTCTTCCTCATATATACCGGTCGCAAGGATGCCGCTGATGATATCTCCGCCGAGATAATTGGCCTTGCCTGGCACACAGTACACATAGCCGGCGATTGGAAGATCAAGATCCGTTGCGCGGAGAAATCCCGGCGCGTCGGAGCGGACGGCATAGGGGGTCTGGAAGATGCAGAAGGGGTCGAGGCCGATGAGGAAATGAATCATTGTCATATTGCCGGATACCACCATCGCGAGATATTCTGACGGCGAGATTCCGGTCTTATCATGAAGCGAGGACATGAGATCGGTCAGAGTTCTTATCGTCGCTCTGCGGATTTCGTCAAGATGTTCCGGGTTGTCCTTTGCGTAGAAGATGCGGGTGAGGATATCCTCGCCGAAGGCGATCTGCCGGTTGTATGCGCTGGCCTCTTCAATGGTTTCGCCGGATTTGCAGTTCAGCACGCGCATGTAAACGGAGGTACTCCCGAGATCGACCGCGAGTCCGTAATGGCTCTTCTCCGTGTCTCCGGCCTCCAGATACAGAATCTCCCACAGTGTTCCGTTCCAACCGAGAGAGACAGTGACTTTCCAGCCTGCATTCTCACACAGAGGGTATAGCTGACGGAGAGCAGCGGCAGAGAATGATGCGGAAATGCCCTCCTCGTTCAGAGCATCCAGAATGCGTGCCTGGGAGGAACGGCAGTCTTCCTCAGAGGGCGGATTCATTTTCAGAAAAATCTTTCGGCTCAGACCAGATATCGGTTTCATAGATAATATCCTTTCGTTTGCTGCAGGCGGAAATCCGCTGCTTTTCGGCTGTGGGCAGTTGCTGTCGTCTCCTTTAACCATAGGAGTAAGATTGAGCTATTATAACGCGGAGAATGATTTTATGCAAAAAAATACACAAGGGGAAGTCAAAAAACCTTACATAACGGGGAATCAAAAAACATTTGCGTAACGAGAAAACAAAAAATTTACATAACGAGAGATCAAAAAAGCTTTACACGACGGGGAAGAATATGCTATGATGAGCAGGTTAATTTAAGAATACGGTTTAATTGGAAACGCACACTCTCTTCAGTGATAACGAACAACACGTCATATATCGGAAGGAGTGTCTTTTTTATGCCCGAAAACAAGTTCGAAAATTTCATTTTTACTGTGATCATGGCTTTTATTATGGTCTACGCGATGATCTGCTACAACATTTCTCTGAATATCGGCGGGATGAGAGACGCCGTGTTCGGAATGGCCTTCGGGGAGCTCAGGATTATGTGGCCGGTGGCAATTGTGCTGGAAATGTTTGTGATGGAAAAACCTGTGATGTATCTGACAGGCAGAGTCATCTCGGATAATATGCCGCCCTTTTTCATTCTGCTGATCCGCTGCTCTCTGACCGTGTGCCTCATGTGCCCGGCGATGAGCCTGGTCGCGACGATTTTATTCAAAGATTTTCATGAGGCCGGATTCATCGGTGTATGGCTGCAGACAGCCGCAATGAACTTCCCCATGGCGCTCGCGTGGCAGATCTTTTTCGGCGGTCCGTTGGGAAGACTTATATTCCGCAAATTGTTCCGGAAGAAATCCTGAAAAACGGTAAAAACGGAACATGCCGCGAGGCAGTTCATTATCATTTTCCGGAAATACACCGGCTGTACACCAGGACAGTATCAGATCCGTTTCCGGGAGATGGAAATGAATGACAATTTCTGACAGCAATCGTATAGCCTGAATATAAAATGACAGGAAGCCCGGGTGGTAATGCCCGGGCTTCCTGTCGTTCTTAGGAAGGAGAAAACTGATCTTTTCGATCAGAAATATGAAAAAGAAACGTCTGTGCTGGTCGTTTCTACATTTTTGATACTACTCTGAATTTGTGATAAAGATTTGCTCAGTCTATGAACATTCTGTGGCCCCGAAAGAAGCATCCCGTCTGCCGGGGAGGCGCAGACGAAAGAAGACTGGTCAGAGAGAGACCCTTTCATTCCGTCAATTCCCGTATTGTTTACATGTGCTGACTTTAAAAATACACATTCAGCATTTATAATGAAGCTATTGCAGGAGGAGAAGCCGGAGAGAAGAACTTTTTTCCGGATATCCGGCTATCAATAAACGGGGAGGGAAAATGCATGGAAAAATTGAGACAGGCAGACCGTGACATCCTGCTCTGGATTCAGAACAATTTCAGAAACAGATATGCAACGGTTTTCTGGAAGATTATGACCGCACTGGGCAACCTCGGAATATTCTGGTTCGCGGTCTGTGCGGTCATGTGGTTTATGCCGCAGTACAAAAGGACAGCTGAGACAGCACTGGCATCTCTTGCGGCCTCTGCCGTCATAATCAGCCTGGTTTTGAAGCCGATCTTTCACAGGGTTCGTCCGTATGACACGCATGAGGTCCTGATTCCGCTGATCCCTCATCCGAAGGATCTTTCATTTCCATCCGGCCATACCGCTGCCTCCTTTTCGTGCGCAGTTGTATTTATGCTTAGACTTCCGGCACCTGCGGGAATCCTCTTCCTTGTACTTGCCGCGCTCATCGCGTTTTCCAGAATCTATCTTGGCGTACATTACCCGACCGATGTCGCTGCGGGCGCCGGAGTCGGTATTCTCTGCGCGGTATGCTGTGCGTGGCTGATACCCGTATAAATAAGATATGCGGCTATTAGGAGCAATACCACAGCCAGGAGCAATACCGTTTCGTGTATGACGTGGAGCTGACGTATGTGAAGCGGGACACGGAATGAAGGAGACAATTTATGGATATTACAGTAAATTTACGATACACAGGCATAGACGGCAGTGCACTCGCATTTGCCCGTGAAATGATGGAGAGCGGCACGGTGGAGAAGATCCGTGCCGAGGAAGGAAACCTGCGCTACGAGTATTACCAGTCGCTTGACGATTCGGAGACAGTCCTGCTGATTGACAGCTGGCGCGACCAGAAAGCAATCGACGCGCACCATGCTTCACCGATGATGCAGACCATCGCAAAGCTTCGTGAGAAGTACGATCTGCATATGACCGTGGAGAGGTATGTCAGTGCGGAAACACCGGAGTCAGAGGACAAGTTCATACGAAAATAAGAGGTGGTTTGGATGCTGATTGATTTTAATGAGCTGCAGGAAATGACAATTCCGGGAATGAATAACGGTACAGGAACTATGACTGCACGGATGTATAACGACGACAGATACCGCATCATTCCGACGACACTTCATCCGGGCGGCAGCATCGGCGAGCATACGCAGGATTCAGGCGACGATATGAATTACATTCTGTCCGGACAGGGGAAGCTTCCCGTGGATCACATCACGGTTGCACCCAAGAACCACATGGATCTGGCCAGAAAGGGAATGATGCAGTATCTGGATCAGCTGGGCTATCAGATACCGGTGGGGCTGTCACGCCTGAAGCTGAGGTATTGATAATATTGCCTTCCGCAATAAGCATAGCGTTTTACTATTACTTCCGCATGAACCGGAAACGTGTTACAGAGGGCTTTATCCTGAACTGATTTTATTCCGGACAAACAGGTTTGTCCGGGTTCTGAATCGCCTTTAGAGGCGGAAATCAGCTCAGCTCCGGACATGACCGGAGGTTTTCCGGCGGCTGAACAGCATGCCGCCCAGCAGGCACAGCAGGACGCCGACAATGATGAAGGCGGATCCGGCGGCGAAGGAAAGACCGACGGTTTCGTGGAAGAAGATCACACCCATGATGGTGGAGGTCAGGGGCTGAATCGGGTAGAGTGCCGAGCAGTTGCTTGCCGGAAGGACAGCGAGTCCCTGATTCCACAGAATATAGGCGATGCCGGTGCATAAAATTCCGAGATATAATAAGCTGGCAATCACACCTCCGGTGATGTGAATCGTTGAATGGGTCACAGCGTGTTCGATCAGCGCGAAGACGAATTCACAAACAGCCGCCACTCCAATGGCATTTCTGGTGATGACGAGCGGATTGTATTTCGCAAGACCCTGACGGGTAAGAACGGAGACGAGAGACCACAGAAGAACAGAGGCAATCGACATCAGTATGCCCGGGAGATTGATGTTTCCGCCGGTTCCCAGGATCAGATAGACGCCGAATACCGCCATAAGGATTCCGATGATCTTGCTTCCGGTGAGCTTCTCATGAAGAATCGGTACTGCCATAAGAGATATGGTAACCGGGCACATAGAATTGATCAGCGAAGCCATTGATGAGCCTGCGTACTTGGTGCCCATCAGCTGGATGCCGACGCCGATTGCATAGCCGAATACGCCCATCAGAATGACGTATTTCCACCCTTGCCCGTCAATCCTGGTACTTCGTCCCTGTTCATCCGTCCTGTCGGCATTCCATTTCCGGCTTCCGGTCTTCACGATGATACTCAGGGCAGCAAAGGCAATCGTAAAACGGCAGAACATGACGGCAAAGGTCGGCATATATTGCAGAACGACCGAACTAACCACGTAAAGACTCCCCCACAATACAAACACAAAGATAAGGCCCAGATAGGCGACAGTATTTTTTTTCAACATAATTCCTCCTCATGATTTCACAGACCTTTATCTTAGCACAACGAAAACAGAACGGAGCGTCTTTCTTTATGTTTTATTTTCTTTTACTTGTGGATGGAGATACTAATGGGCGGTATTTGATGGAGATATGGAGAGATAGATATGAAGCTGGCGATAATTGGAACCGGAAAAATAGTACAGGAAGCTCTTTATGCAATAGATTCTTTGCGCAGCATTGATACCCGGGCCATCTTCGGAAGACCGCACAGCCGGGAGAAGGCGCGAAGTCTCGCGGATCAATACAGGATACCGGAGGTTTATACCGATTACGAAATGCTCCTGGAACAGTCAGACGCGGATACGGTATACATCGGTCTGATCAACAGTGTACACTATGCTTACGCGAAGGAGGCATTGTTTCACGGGAAGAACGTGATTCTGGAAAAACCGTTTGTCCTTGAGAGCAGTCAGGCGGAGGAACTGCGCGATCTGGCCAGGGAGAAAAATCGAATCATTTTGGAGGCTGTCACTGTGCTGCACAGCGCTGTCTTCCGGAAAATGCGGGAATGTCTTCCCGGTATTGGGGCCCCAAAGCTTGTCCTATGTAATTATTCTCAGTATTCCCGCAGCTATGATGCGTATCTGAACGGTGTGATTGCTCCCGTGTTTGACCCGGCGCAGTACGGCGGGGCAGTGAACGATCTCGGGGTATATACGATTCACTACTGTGTCGGCCTGTTCGGAATGCCGGAGGATGCGGAGTATTTCCCAAACAGGGGCTATAACGGGGTGGACACTTCCGGAGTTCTTGTCCTGACGTATCCCGGCTTCATCTGTGTATGCGCGTCGGCAAAAGACTCGGACAGCCCGGGTTTCATCAGTGTCCAGGGAGAAAAGGGATGGATGCGTGCAGACGGGAAGCCGAACGTACCGGAAAAGCTGACGATTCAGACGCTTGATCAGGGAAATCCGTCGGTCAGTACAGATGCGGCGGGCGCGACTGTGCGGAAATCCATTGTAAAGGATTATTTACCGCCTGCAGTCCGGCACCGTATGACGCAGGAATTTGCGGACTTTGCGGAGATTATTGACGGGAGAGAGAATGCGGTAGCGGACGAACTGATGGAGGAAACCATTCAGGTGGTGAAGGTCCTTGAGATGGCAGGCATGCAGGATCACATGCGTTCATGATCCAGAATGTCGCTTGTCCGCATTGTTGTGCAAATACCCTGCAGGATCATGTGCGCTCATGATCCGGAATACCTTCGGCAACTGGAGAACGCTGTGCAAGCGATGCTGCGTCTGGCGGATAAAACAAAAACCAGAAGTTGCATTTATAATACATCAAATAAAATCAGAATAAAATTTAACAAACAGTGAGTTATGAAAAACATGGAGATTTGTCGAAAGACTTCAAATAACGCGCGAAAACAACAATACTTTGGTTACGCGGTCAGAGAAAAATCAATTTAATTCATATTAAAATAAACAATATTGATACTATAATAAAAGCAAGAAACACTAATTCAGTATTTAGTGAAAGGAGTCATGATGAAAGATTCTCCGTTGAAGGTTTTGGCTTCTAAAACCATAATTCTTAGCATATTGGGTTTAAGTACTCTTCCGTTTCTTTCAATAATTGTCCAGTATATTGACTCAGTAACTGGATTTAGTTTAGGGAGCGGTTATTATACCAATAATATAGATTATATCTTTGAAAGCCCTCTGGTTTATATTGGAGTTGTTCTTTGCATTAATATCGTCTTAGCAATGATTTATTTAATACATTGTTACATAAAAGAAAAGCAAGATGACTCAGAATGAAAGTAAGCGGTTAATCGTCAGTACCTGTTGAACTCGGCTGATTTTTGAGATAATCAAGTGTAAGCGGTAAACAGCCAGTACCTTATTAAAAAATACAGCTGCCATTTCTGGCAGCTGCAAGTTATCGTATGCCGAGAAGAATATCAGCCAAGGTGAAAGAGCAGAGAAGAATGCAAATGAAAAATATATATAAATCCCAATTATGATTGGATATTGGGAGAAAGGAAAATATAATTGGGAGTAGAGATCTTCTCCCAACGGCAGAGAATATCTCCCAAAACAATAAATGAAATGGGCGATAAATATTCGCCTTGGGAGAAAGGAGAACTTATCATTGCGAAAATTTGATTATTCTTATCCTGCAGATAGAACTTGCATGCTATTTTTGAGAATGGTGGAGAAGATGCCATCTGCAACAGGTGAATTCCTGCGGCAGGTGGCATTTTTTATCTCTTACAATGGGTGCTTGCCGGGATGCAGGAAACTCTCTTTCATGAGTTTGAGCTGACGGATGAATTCGTCACCTGGGCTGAACATCTGTTTCCGTCTTCCCGCTGGGAGGAATTTCAGTCTATCATTAGATGAGAATACCAGCCTCATAGCCTTCCTGGATTCCCCTGTATCCATTCTTCGCACGCTCATGGCAGTCTCCGACAGATACGATTGTAAAATCGCAGTCAGTTAAGGACTCTTCCAGGACTGTATTTGCACGGACACCAATAGCGATAACTACCGTGTCAACATCCGTGATCTCAGAACAGGATTCGTCTTTCTTGTACACGACGCCGTGTTCCTTCACTTCCTGCACCGCAGCAGAGGTAAGCACCTTTACTCCATGCTCCGCCATTCTCTTTTTCAGGTAATAGGTAGGAGCCGGTTCGCCATCCTTCACGATCTGCGGAAGCATTTCTACAATCGTCACGTCCCCGCAGCCATGCTCAGCCAGATAATCCGCTGTCTCTGCTCCTACAAGTCCGCCTCCGATCACAACGACCTTGTTGCCGGCTTCTGCTTCTCCCCTGAGTACCTTCTGCGCGACAACGCCATATTCCCGCAGGCCTTTGATCGGCGGCATGGCAGGATTTGACCCTGTCGCAAGAATGACGGCATCCGGCTTCATCTTTTCTAATATATCTTTGGTGACATCAACATGAAAACGTACTTCCACGCCAAGCTTTTCCAGCATGTGCTTCTGCCAGACAATGAAAGACGAGAAATCCCCTTTTGCCATCGGAATGGAAGCTGCGATCCACTGACCGCCAAGTTCTCCCGATTTTTCCAGGAGTGTAACGTGGTGTCCTCTGCCTGCGGCTGCGATTGCTGCTTCACAGCCGGAAACTCCGCCGCCAACGACCACAACCTTTTTCGGCTCTGCAGCAGGGGAAACATCATATACGTCTTCCATGCCGGTGAGAGGATTTACAAGACAGCGGATCGGATGCCCCTGCTCATGTTCCCCGGCGCATCCCTGGACACAGCCGATACAATGAAGGATGGAAGCAAAGTCACCACGGCGTGCTTTCTCCGGCATTTCGGGATCTGCAAGGGAAGCCCTTCCCATTGTGCAAAGATCAGCACTTCCGGATGCAAGGATGCTTTCCGCAAGCAGCGGGTCATTGATCCGGCCGACTGCGATGACCGGGATATCTACGACCGTTTTCAATGCGGCTGCGTGATGAGCAAAGCCTCCGACAGGAACCGGCGCGGGCGGAATGATGATATGTCCGGTCGCAAATACGCCTTGTGAACAATGGATACAGTCCGCACCGGCATCCTCTATCAGCCTTGCGATCAGTTTCGATTCTTCTATTTCCAGTCCGCCCGGAACATATTCTTCCGAACTCATGCGATAGAAGATGGGGAAATCTTCGCCTGCCGCTAAACGGATCGCCTGTATGATCTCCCGTGGGAATCTTGTCCGGTTCTCTGTGGTACCGCCATATTCATCACAGCGTTTGTTGGAAAAAGGCGAAACAAACTGGTTGATCAGATATCCATGGGCACCGTGAACCTCAACCCCGTCAAAACCGGCTGCCTTTGCCCGCAATGCGGCACCTACAAACGCCTTCTCAAGATCATGGATCTCATCAATGCTCATTTCACGCGGCGCTTCAGGCATTGTCGGATCTTTGATCGCTGAAGGAGCGATCGGCTGTACACCGGTGATCCGGCTGGATGTTTCTCTTCCGGCATGATAGATCTGCGCAATGGTCTTTGCACCTGCCTTGTGAATCCGATCCGTAAACACTCTCCACGGTTCTACCTGTCTGTCTTCCCAAAGTCCGGCCAGTGTTTTCGATGCCCCCGCAGTCCTTGTAACGGCAAAATCCTCTGTGATGATGATCCCATATCCGCCCTTTGCCTTGTGTTCATGATAGGCCATAAATTTTTCTGTCGGCGTTCCGTCTTCATTACAGTAATTCGTAACCATTGCGGAGACCACCATACGGTTTTTAAACTCCGTTTTGTTGATCGTGATCGGTTCAAAGATTTTCGTCAGTTTCATAATGCCCTCCATCAAATAGTTTATTAGCAGCCGATATCGTCGATATTACAAGCACCTGGCGTATTGCCCTTTTTCTTGGTAATATTCAGATTTCTTTCTAAATTATTCGGAATAATCGCACTTCTTGATTTACAGCCCAAGAAGCGGTCTGACCCATTCAGCATAGCGCTCTATTGCAGCATCAGCATCTTTACAGTTGCCCGCCAGCTGATGAAAACCATGCTGCATATGGCCGACAATATCAACCCTGACATCAACGCCGGAATCATGAGCCGTGTCAGCCACAATCACTGCCTCGTCAACCATATTCTCATCTCCGCCTACCTGGATATAAACCGGAGGAAAGCCTTTCATCGTTTTCAGATACATAGGGGCAAGATGCGGATCTTCAATATCTGTCCCTGCATTCTTCAAGACATTTCCATATGCCTGAATGGAGCTTCTCGGATTCAGGGCATCCTTATCGTTCGTCTCATACCTTGGCGTGGTTCCCATAAGGTCGAACCAAGGGCAGATTGGCATGACTGCAGCCAGCATCGGAAGCCCTTCTTCAAGAATCGTCAAAGTTGTAGACACCGAGAGGGCGCCACCACAAGAGTCCCCCGTAATGGCAATATGCTCCGGCTTGTACCCGCTCTTGAGAAGCCACTTATACACAGTTACGACATCCTCCAATGGTGCCGGCCATTTATTCTCCGGGGTGTTGCGGTAGTTGACCAACAGTCCCCGGCATCCAATTTTTTTCGCCATGTGTGCATACGCCTTCCTGTGGGAGTACATGCTTCCATAGGTATAGCCGCCGCCGTGGCAGCAGATCAGTATCCTGTCATCCGAGCGTTCTTTCGGCAGCGCCCACATACATGTCACTCCGTCTGCGTCAAACTCAATATAATCGACTTCCCTCGGTTCCGCGCCTAAATCTCCCCATTTTTCAAAAAGTCTTCTGCCCTCTTCCAAAGTGCAGTCTGGCTCCTCCAATGAGGTCCGCAGGGTAGTGTAGTACTGTATAAACTCCTTTGCGGCCTTGCTCTGCGAATCCATATCCGGGATATAGTTTACATAAGGCTTCTCATTCATTTTCATATTCCATCCTTTCTTTGTATGACATTTATATATCAAATGACAACGAAACAAATGCCGTTATCATCCGTTTCAACACAAGCATCTTCGGCACACATAGATTTTCCGGCCGGTTCTGTCTTTCTTCCTGTTACAGGCTCCTCATATTTTTCCGGTGATTCTGGAGCCGCTCTTCACCGGCCTTTTCTATCGTATTGCGAAGCTTCTCAAGTATCGCATCCTTGTCATCCGGCAGGCATCCGAACACGGGTGCCATATTTGACACATTCGTGGCATCCAGAATGGTGTTGATTTCAAGTGCCCCAACAAAACATCCGGAATCCCGGATCTACTGAAGGCCCTCCCGTATCTCACTCTCCGGAGATACGGAAAACGGTGCTTCCTTGTAAAACGTACAGAAACGGCACTTGTTGTGCGAACAACCTGATGTTACCTGTAAAAAACAGGAGCCAGCCTCATAAGGCGGTCTGACAATTCCACATGAAAAATGCATCTTAAATTCTACACATTTCTATATATGCTTATATCTCGTATTGTCGATATATAAGCCCTGAATTAAACGGGATCTTCATCCCGTTTAACCTGTACACAGTTTAAATTTCGTGACCGAAGTAGTCCAACAGCGCAGAGAGGGTCTTTTCATTCCGTCTGTAATATGTCCACTTTCCATGCCTTTCTGAAAGAAGAAGACCTGCTTTTTGCAGCATATCAAGGTAATGAGAAACGGTTGACTGTGATATCCCGGCTTTGTCGCGGATGCTTCCAACACACACTCCGCCTTTCAGATCCAGCACATCATCAAAATGTCCTCCCTGTGGCGGAAAGTTTTTCTCCGGTTCCTTCAACCACTCAATAATGCTGAGCCGTGTTTCATTTGATAGTGCTTTGAAAATTTCAATTTTATCCATGGCTTACATTATATCTAATATTCGCGATATGTCAATACCTAAATATGCAAAATGGCAGTGATAGAGAATTATGCGAAATAGAGTAAACTGAAAGTGATTTCTGTCACAGGATTGTCACAGCTACGGTAACAGCTCTGTCACAGTGCCGGAATAAATTTTTTGAAAAGTTTCGATGTCATAGGATTGTCACAGAAAAATTCGCATGATAAAAATTTTATTCATTAAGACGGAGCGATCAATACATTGACACATGACAAGCTTATTCTGAAATATCCGATCGCATAAAGGAGGACAGCTATTGAGAATCTTTGTCTTGACGAAGTGCCCATATAGTAACAGGAGGGAGCATCACTATGGCTAGAACAAGGCGAACCATTACACTGGACGAAAAGATCGAAAAAGCCCATCAGGCTGTATTCCAGGCAAAAGACAAATATGATGCGGCAATGGAAGAGTTGAACAAGCTTCAGAAAAAGAAGCAGGAGCTCCAGAAACAGGAGCTGCTGAAGGCAATCGAAGCAAGCCCACGATCCTACGACGAGATCATAAAATTCCTTGCAGGAAAATCGGATTCAGACGAGGAATGAGGGCTCATGCAGCTTTGAGGGTTAATTTTTTCGGGAAGTTGACGCTGGAATAGCAAGAGTTACTGGCGGCTTTGCCGCCATAAACGAACCTTGATTTTTGAATCCGTTATCTGCATTTTTGACAGATAGATTAGTGCGCCCATTTTTATGTTGATAAAGCAGTTTCAAAAATCCGGATTCGATTTTTTTAAAATTTCATACGTTGGTTTGGGAAACCCCAACGTCGATGAATAATTCAGGATAAATATATAAAAATCGAAGATGAATAAATGAAAATGGGATAAAATAGTATTAATCCTGAATTATTCACCGTTACACGATGATTGCAGCTGAAAGCCGCATAGTTACTTCGTTTTTCAAGTTTTTTGCCTTCATCTGATAAGTGAGCATAAAAAAGAGCTCGATTTCTGGTAAAATGTGATTGCTCAAAGATCAACAAAACACCAGAGAAAGGAGCTCTCATGGCTATCATCCGCTGCTATGCTTCGATGGCCTTACTGGGGATCTGCTGAAGGCGGAACTCCGGGATGGGACACAGTACTGCACCAAGGGATCCGGTGAATTCATGACTCCGCTGATGAAGGAATGCTGTGAGAAATATGCTTCACTCGGCCTTTACCTTCGCGGCGACAGCGGATTTACTTTTCCCGAGCTGTATGAGGCTTGCGAAGAGCATGACTGCAAGAATGCGATCCGCCTCAAAGAGAATAAAAAGCTCAGGGAATTAGCAGCTGACGAAGACGAAGCCCTTACCCGTGCAACAAAGGATAACATCCTTGATTATGCTTTGGAGTACGGAGAATTCATGTATTAAGCCTCTACGTGGTCTCATCCGAGAAGAGTAGTATTCAAGATAGAGAAGTCATATGGCCAATTTGTCCATATGTACACCTTCGTTGTGACTACGATGGAAATGTCACCGGATAAGGTGATCCTGTTCTATTGTGGCCGCGGAAAGATTGAAAACTTTATCAAAGAAGCAAAGAGCGGATTTGACTTTTCTTCCGTGAGCAGCCATTCTCGTATCGTCAACGCAAACAGGCTGCGTGTACATATGCTGGCATACAACTTATTTAACTGGTTCCGTTGTCTGGTTCTGTCCGTAAAGATGAGAAAGCTGCGGATCAATGCCATCAGGCTGAAGCTGCTGAAGATTGCCGCCAGGGCGGTGCATTCAGCGGGATATATAACATTCAAATTGTGCAGCAACTGCCCTTATAAGGAAGAGTTCTTCGAAACTCTGGCAAACATAAGAGCATTAAAACCTGCTCCACTGTTGGAATAGTAACAGTTACCGGCGGCGCTGCCACCATAAGCGAACCTTGATTTTTGAATTGGTCACCTACATTGTGGACAGGTCTATCAGTGCGCCCATTTATATGCGGATAACTCGTTTTCAAAAATGATGATACGATTTTCAAAGGATTTCACCCGTGGTTTTGGGAAATCCCTGCCTCGGTGAATAATTCAGGTTAATACATGGCAATCAATGAGGAGGTGGGAAAAATGCCATTAATAAAATGCCCGGAATGTGGTCATGAAGTCAGTAGCAAAGCGAAAAAATGTCCCTATTGTGGATACCCTATTGCAGAAAACGCAGAGGTTTCCAGTAAAGAAAATGATGCTGAGAAAACAGCAGAAACTATCAAAGAAAACAAACCCAATACGGAGGCTGTTACTCAGTCAAACCCAAAACAATGTGAGAAAAGAAAGCCATTGAGCAAAAAGCTAAAACTTATTCTAACCGTTGCAATAATTGCAATATGCGCTGCCACTGGATTGGGATATTATTATGGAATTAAAGTCCCGCATGATAAAGCATATGAGAATTATAAAAACCAAGTAGCAACGCTCAATATTAAATATTCAGATTATAATGATGCTGTAAAAGCATATAACGATGCGCTCGTTCCGTTTTCAGAAGCTAATAGTACGTTGCAGGACTCTATCAACAAGGCCCAGGATTTAATTAATTCAGGAGAAAAACCTTACGATGACTCGAAAGTTTCTGCTCTTCATGATTCCATATCTTCTGCAAGTGGTACCATGCAGACTGTGCCAGAGAAGAAGAAAATTCTAGAAGAAGTAAAACTGACGTCAGATGATTTCAAATTGTCAAAATCCGATCTTGAAAGCAAGAAGGCAGATTGCCAAAAGAAAGAATCAGAAACCGTAGATGAGATACAAACTATAAAGGATGATACAGCAAATATTCAGGTACCAGATTATTCAGCGGTTATCGATGATCTTGACAGTAAAAAAACAGATTTAGAAAATAGTATTAGGATACAAAAACAGATTACTTCATCTTCAGAAGATTTTGTAATATCAAGATTGCAACAAATTGAGGGGATAAGCGCGATACAGCCTGTAACTGAGGAGCATGATCCGAATGGTCTTTTAAACAAACAGGGTGGATATACCTCCGAAGTCTATTTCAGATATGAAAAAGTCCCGAAAGATAAAATTCAATATTTCGACACAGGAGATACTGTTGATCTTGGAAATATTGGAGGTGGAACGGTTGAGACATTCGCTGATGAGGAATCCGCTAATAGTCGTTATCAATATCTTTTAAACATGCCAACAATTCTCGGAATCGAAAAAGATTATCTTCTAGGGACCATGGTTTTACGAACGTCTGATTACTTAACGGCCACCCAACAGCAAGAATTAATTGATGAAATGGTTGCAAAATTTACAGCTCTTCAATAAGTGGTTTGTTCTATTTTCCATATTTTAGTTTTTCGCATATTGCGCCGTTTCGGCGCAATATGCACTTTATGTAGGGCTTTAAATTTTCTTCATTTATAGTTAAGCAGGATAACACTCGTAACTTTAGTCATGAGTAGTTCACTCTTGAGCCTTTCTATCTGTTATAGCTTTCTGAGCAGCAATCCCAAGTATAGCGACTATAACGTCATCTATGGGCCCAGGCACCATATCTAATGGCGATACGACATATATGATTACAAAGACAATAAGCAGAATTTTCAAAATTTGATTCATAACAAATATCACCGTCCTTTTTTATACTGCTTTCTAATCGTACCTATCTTTTTGTCACTCCGAGTATCTCGACCACCAGGATTTCTGACTGTTCCTGGCGGAAGCCCTCTTGTTCGCTCAAATGCACCTACAGTACAATCGCTTCTGGTTTTTCTGATCATAAAATTCTCCTCTCTTCTTTTATAAAATTATCTTTTTCGAATCCCTGTGTAACATCCAATGACAAGAAGGATGGCTGTTGCTATAATGCCGATCCAACTGAAAAAGTATATTGCAATCGCAAAGACACCTATTGTTAAAAATACCCCAAACAGGAACGGCATTAGATGGAAAACAGCACTTACAAACCATCCAAATATTTTTATGATTCCAACGATCATTACGATAATAATTAAAAATATCAAGGCTATCATCTTCCGGCTTCCCCTTTGCCCCCTTTGTATACTGTAATAGTCTTTTTTCCCGACATTGTTTTATCCATAAATGTTGATAGATCATGGAGACCAATAGAGTGGCAAAAATCAGGCAGTAATCTCATCAGGTCAAGAATTTTTATTGTAGCTATTCTTTGCTTCACATCCATACGTTCACTTCCTTTTTATTATTTATCTGCGGGTACTCATCCGGATTCTCGCAGATAATCATTATAGGAGGACTTAAAACGGGCTGATCATGTGGAATCCTCCTACTCGTTTTTCCGGATGAGTATATATTGTGCATCTATCCCTACTTCTCAGAAGGACGATCATTTTATTTCAGGATCTGCACTGTTTTTTATATTTAGTTTCGATGGTTTTATATTACGACTTCGCCACTGTGAAATATACAACGGTATATGTGAAAACAAGGGTTTTAATTCCCGTTTTTTCACGAATTAGTGTATAATACAATACGAAGAAAATAGATATGCGCATGGAACGTCCTCTAACGGCCGGCTTTGCATATTGTGCAAGCTACGATGCATTCATATCGACCACTCAAGTCAGGAAAGCGTTATAGTGGCCGGCTAAGAAGACATTATTCCACGTTGCCTTTGCCACGGCAGAAAAGCCTATCAGATGCTACTCATGTAAAGAGCATTTTGTGGCATAAATGTCTTCTTGACAAAATGTCCACTTATTGGCGCATAAGTGGACACTGGGTTACACCATATACATTAATGGAGAAAAATGGGAAAAAAATCAATTAAATCGGACAAAAATATATATTTCACAATTCGAAATGATGAGCTTGGACTAACAAGAGAAGAGGCAGCCAATCGGATGACGACAATATCAGAAAGTCGTCTAGAACGTATTGAGTATGGAATTGCGCAGGTTATGCCTGAGGATATAATTGAATTGGCAAAGGCTTATAAGCATCCGGAACTTTGCAATTATTATTGTTCCCATGAATGTGTCATCGGAAAGGAATATGTGCCATCCATCCAATTATCCTCATTATCAGAAATTGTGCTTAAAATGCTTTCTTCTTTCGAGGATTTAGAAGATATAAAACGGCGATTGATTGCAATCACGTCCGACGGAAAAATTTCAGATGATGAGCTATCAGATTTTGTAAAGATTCAAGATCGCCTTGAACAGTTAACGATTCTTGTGGATTCACTTAATTTATGGGTAGAAAATACGATATCTGAAGGAAAGATTGATAAAAGCAAGTTAATGAAACTAAAATCGGAAAAGTGATTATCCCAGATATTGAATTCATTCAGTCTCTGGGATAATCGATCATGTGAATCAGAATACATCAGATATCGGCTTTCAATGCTCATCTGCCATATTTTCAACGAACACGGTGTTATTGATGTAAAGACGGTTATCTTTGTCACCGCGAGAAGCACCTGCTGAACATTCAGGTTCCCGTGAAGATAGCTTATGGGATGTTGAAGCAAGCTGTCGGGGAGTCTATGCTCGAACATATAGGAATCTGTTGCGACTGGTGTGAGACGGAAATGCTACAGCATTGTCTCGATCTCGTGCCAGAGTGCGATACGCTCCTTTCCGAAGTGTTCGATGCGCCAGTAATCGCGCAGCTTATTGCGATCTTCACTTGACATTTTCATATAATCCGAAATCAAATCCACAACACCGGGCTCGGACGGCAGCCTGGACCCGCGTACATACTTATAAATATTTGATCCGATGCCAGTGAGTGCCTTCGCCTAACTCCTTGGCAGAGATACCCGACCTTTTCTTGTAGACATTAATCAAGTCACTGAAATCACTTATTAATCCACCTCATTGCGTTCCATTTTTTATTAGAACTACAGCATTTACACCATAATTGTGTCTTACGCCCTACACTCTGCAGGGCTGACACTACCTTTCTGGTTATAATAAAATCGATGGTTTCATGTCATCGACGGAAGCATAGCGTTTGGCTGGTATTGAACCGTCCATAATCTTGCGGGTCTCCTCAATGGCAGCTTCTGTTTCCGCATTGTATCTGGGTTGACGGACTTTAAATGGAAGGCCGCCCTCCATCAGGGAAACATGCAGAAAGATATTGATGGCATCAGTTACGGAAAGTCCGAAGCTTCCATAAAGCTTCTCGACACGTGCCTTGAGATCGGGATCAACGCGAACATTTATATTTGCAGTCTTAGGCATAAGATCACCTCCTGAATAATTTGTATTGCAAATGTTAAACAAATGCAAGTGTTTTGGACTAAGGAGAAAGAATATGATGTAAGACAGGGATCTTCAAAGAGTGAAATGGAATTCAGCGGCCCGGGGGCGGGTGTGAATCCTTGTGAGCCACTGCCCGGAGACCGCCGCCCCCTCTCGCGTACAAGACCGCGAAATTCGAGGGAGGGGGCTGAAAAGCAACTGTACATAAGAAAAATGTGAAATTTACCGTAGAAATGCCGTGTTTTGGCACTTCCTGCGGTATTATTATGCGCCGGCTGTATTTCTCCTGCTAGGCAACCTGCTCCAATCAGACTGGTAAGGAAGATGACGAGGCCGGACAGACGCTTGAAGATGACAAGATGGATTTCACCATCCGGTATTCTTCCGAGACGGCGGCTATTGTTTCTACTAAATATCGAATCTTCCTGAATGACCGGATCTATAACATCGATCATATCGATGATATGGGATTCAAACGGCACAGCCTGGAATTCCACGCGACTCTGGCAAGAAAATGATGGAGTCAGAAAAGGAGACCCATGAGAGATGTGAGAATCAGGCCTGAACAGCTGGCCGACACAATCAAAAAAGAGCTGGATGATCTTGCCGAGGATACGACCGGCACAGTGAAGAAAGTCGTGCAGGAAGCGGCGGATACTGTTGTGAAGGATCTGAAAGCGGCTTCTCCGAAACACACCGGAAAATACGTGAAAAGCTGGACGCAGAAGAAGGTGAAAGACAATTCTTCCGGGAAGGCGATCATGAAAAGTATTTATATAATTTACAGTCAGGGACACACAGAGCAGTCTCCAGGATGTGAACAAGTTGCTCAAAATGGATCCGGGAAATGCCGATCTTCTGGCGTAGAAGCAGAATATCCTCTTCGCTTTTTTTTATTATACGCAAAATAATCTTTTGTGGTGTATCTTTAGATACAGAAAAAATGATATTACAGCGCTATACTTGTATCAGAAGGCAACAAAACGCTTCAAGATGGCATCGCTTTTGACACTGGAATAATCAGACGGGATGCTGAATGCGTAATGACATCTGTGACAATGAACTATGTTATCGCTGCGGTAGTATTGAACGATGTAAGAAAGAACGGAAAGAAAAGTGCTTTTGAGGAGGAGAAACATGAGAAAACATGTAAAAGGAAATGTCAGTTGGGTCGGCTATATTGACTGGGAACTGGAAAGCTTCCATGGGGATGACTATTCCATCATGAACGGTTCCAGCCAGAACGCTTACTTGATCGAAGAGGAAAAGACGGTCCTGATCGATACTGTATGGACGCCTCACCGTTTTGATTTTGTGGACAATCTGAAGAAAGAGATCGACCTTCATAAGATCGATTTCATTGTGGCAAATCATGGCGAGTGTGACCACTCCGGTTCTTTGACGGCTCTCATGGAGGAGATCCCGGACACGCCCATCTACTGTACTGCAAATGCCGTTAAAAGCATTGAGGGACAGTATGGTAAGCGCGGCTGGAACTTCCATGTGGTAAAAACCGGCGACAGCGTGGATATTGGTAACGGCAAGAAGCTCGTCTTTGTAGAGATGCGCATGCTTCATTGGCCGGATTCCATGGCAACCTTCATGACAGGAGACAACATCCTGTTCTCTAATGATGCCTTTGGCCAGCACTATGCCGTAGAAGAACTGTTCAACGACAAGGCGGATCAGTGCCTGCTGAACAAAGAAGCCATGAAGTATTTCGCGAACATTCTCAATCCGTTTGCACCGATCCTGACGAAGAAGCTGGCGGAGATCACCGGTTTTAATCTGACCTTTGATATGATCGCACCTTCCCATGGCGCGATCTGGCGTGAAAATCCGCTGCAAATCGTTAAGAAATATGCCGCGTGGGCAAATGCGTATCAGGAGGACCAGGTCACTATTGCTTATGATACTATGTGGGAGGGCACCACGAAGATCGCGCATAAGATCGCGGAGGAGATCCACCGTCAGAGTCCGGAAACCGTCGTGAAGGTTTTCAATATCGCCAAGGCAGACAAAAATGAGGTCATGACCGAAGTATTCAAATCCCGAGCCATCGCGGTTGGTTCGCCCACGGTGTCGAACAGTTACCTGTCCTCTGTTGCGGGCTGGCTGGAATTTCTGAAGCAGCTCAAGTTCAAGAACAAGAAAGCTGCTGCGTTTGGCTGTTATGGTTGGAGCGGCGAGAGCGTAAAACTCCTGCAGGCGAAGCTGGCCGAAGCAGGCTTCGAAGTTATAGAAGAAAACATCCGTAGCCAGTGGAACCCGGAAGACAGTGATTTTGCCGGGATTCCCGCCCTTGTTACATCGCTGCTCGGTAAGCAGGAGGAGACTGCGGAGACAACGGACAGCAGCGATGGCAAGCCGGCCAAATATCAGTGCGGTCCCTGTGGTTATATTTATGATCCGGAGAAGGGTGATCCTGACAGTGGCATCGCACCCGGAACTGCATTTGAGGATCTGCCTGATGACTGGTGCTGCCCGATCTGCGGTGTGAGCAAAGACATGTTCGAGAAAATGGGTTAAATATGCAGCATGAATGTAAGATCACGGTTCTGGAGACCAAAGTCTTCCCAGACCTTCCGGAACAATATCTGGCGGATCCCAAGTTTATAATCAGTGTCACTGTAAAAAACCGTTTGAAAGGCTGTGGATCTCCAGCATGGAGGACGCGGCCATCCGGGAAGGTTTCCGGGATTTGAAACCCGGAACCGCTTATAACAACTTATATGAAGCAGCCCTTTGCCGGGAGCGTGCCGACTGGATCGTCGGAATGAACGCCACCCGGCTTTTTTTACGCGAACAGTGAGCCGCAGCCGAATGCGAAGTATTCGTGTGCGGCGAGCGTCGCGATAGCGAGATAAAACTCGCGCAGCGTGTTTTATCTCGTTTGCGTATCCATTTTTCATATCTCCTTATACTTCTTCGATTGCACCCACGGGGCAACCATCCTTGGCTTCCGCCGCGGACTTAAGCGCTTCTTCCGGGACTTCGGTCTGGGTGGCGACGGCAACGCCTTCGTCGCCCAGGGAGAACACCTCTGGGCAGGTACTAGCGCACAGGCCGCAGCCGATGCATCCGTCATTTACAACATACTTCATTGTCTGATCCTCCCTGTTCTTGATTTTCTGCTCTGATTATACTAAAATCGAAACAACGCGTATGTTGTTGCAACAACATAAGGATGATTATTATGAATACTTTTTTTCTGACGAACACGCCGCTGTTTCATGGTATTAGCGAGAACGAAATTTCGGAACTGCTTATCTGCCTGGGCGCGAAAGAACGCAAATTTAAAAAAGATGAGATAGTTTTCCGGGCGGGATCCTCTATCAGCGAGATTGGGCTTGTGGAATCCGGCAGCGTGAATATCGTTGTCAATTTTTATTGGGGAAATAGCCATATTTTTGGTCATATCGGAAAGGGGCAGGTCTTTGCGGAAAACTATGCGGCAATTCCCGGCAAGGAGCTGCTCTGTGACGTTGTGACCTGTGAGGAGACTGAAGTGCTCTTTCTGAATATGCGGAATATGCTGACCACTTGCCCGAGGGGATGCTCGTTCCATACTCGCATCATCCAGAATATGCTTCGGATTTCTGCACAGAAGAACTTAAACCTCTCTTTCCGTATGATGCATACCGCGTCAAAATCTCTCCGGGAGCGCCTGCTTTCTTATCTTTCGGAGCAGGCACTGGAACACGGAAGCTCGCACTTCACCATCCCCTTTGACCGCCAGCAGCTTGCCGACTATCTTGCCGTAGACCGCAGCGCCATGTCCAATGAGCTGTCCAAGATGCAGAAGGACGGTCTGATTACTTACCATAAGAATGAGTTCAAACTGAATGACACCGTATAGAATAATGGGATTGAATTATGGGGCCTTGGGGCAGATTGCTGAAAAAGCTCCCCGGCGATTTGTTTTCGCCAGCGATACAGATCATTTTATCAACATTGAAGTCCAAGATATGCAAGGAGATGCCAGTTTATACCGGATTTCAATGAAATCGAAAACCGCGGAAACCAGCATAAAATAAGGCAAAACGCGGCATAAGCTGGCAAAAATTCGCATGATAAAAATATTATTTGTGTGCCACGGCAGGAGGGACGAGGCGGGCGCAAGGTAGAGGATGATCGGGCAAGACCGGGCTTTGTGCGACGGTGTGTGCCCGATTTTTTGTGCCCTACTACGGTTTGACTACCGAAGAGGCGAGGAAGAAGAGTAGGTGTACATCGCCCCATATGAGCTGTTACCTCCTATAGTTATTAGGTGCCGCCATCAGTGACTGTCCAGTGTAGTGAGTGTCTGCTCTCCGAGTGCCTTGATGCTAGCTTGGCGGCGATCCGTATGAGAAACTCGCAAATGCGATCATTCTTCAGGCGGTATCGGATTACAGAGCAGCTAAGAAAGCCAGGAACAAAAGAGAACAGGCCGAGGTGCTGCGATTCTTCCATTCGCAGTGGTTTGGGGTTCTGACAGAGATTGATCCGGAATATCTGATCCGGAGACTGGACGAGGAGGGCTGACAACGGACAGAAACAACTGGAGAGCGCTGTGCAAGCGGTGCCACAATAAAAAAACCGGACGGGAGGATTCCCATCCGGTGTACAGGTACTGAAATTTGTTATTTTGTAATTGATGACATTCTTCTGTGCGGATCAGTCTGGACAGTGAGTGTAAGACCGAGTGTATCAAATATTTTAAGCAGCGTTGTCAGGTTTGGAGAAGATTTTCCTGATTCAATCCTGGCAACGGATGAGTGTGGAAGACCGCACATCTCTGCAAGGTCACGCTGAGAAAGGTTTAGATTATGGCGCTGGTCAATCATGGCGCTGACAATCTTAGCTCTTTCTTCGACTTCATCAATATCCCTGCCGATTTCGGGATTTGATTCACGCACGTGTTTTTTATAATCGTTCCATGTTGCCATAGCATTCACCTCTTTTCATGCCGTGATTTCCAGTCGTCTCTTTCGGCAAGAGCCTGATTGATCTCACGTTGGGGAGTCTTTTGGGATTTCTTGCGGAACTGGTGAAGTAGAACAAAGGTATTGTTTTCAAAATAGAAATAGAAAACCCTGTTGTTGCCGGGACGCAGTTCCCAGATGTCCTCGACAAGATGTTTCGTTATATTTGTTCCAAGCCTTGTGCCATTCTCCTGCAGAAGCTCAATGTAAAAAGATATCTGCTGATGCTGTATTCTGGCATCTTTATTTTTGCCGGCTTTCTTTTGCAGGTCATCAAGAAACTCCCAGAGCTGCGAGTAACCATTGGAATCTTCATAGAATTCAATGTTGTACATGTAAGCTCCTTTCGTTCAAGAATATGATAGCAAAAATGCGTTCAAGCGTCAAGAGGATATGAATAGATGGCGGGGAAGTTCTGAATCCCTGTGAGCCACGGCTCGGAGACCGCCCCCCTCTCGCGTGCAAAACCGCAAAATTCAAGGGAGGGGGTGTAGGGCAACCGTACATAAGAAAAGTGTGAAATCTGGAAAGCTGCAGGCAACCGAAGCCCGAGCCGATGATAGAGGAATACACCGGTTTTCTTTACTACTAAAAGAATGGAAAACCTCTGGTCGCCCTGCACTGGAGCACTATTTTCGGAATGCGGTCAACCGTTACCATGAGATCTACAGAGTACAGATACCGGCGATTACGCTGCATATATGCCGCCACACCTAATGCTCGAACATGGCAAGGGCGGGGCTTTTGTCGTCTCCGGTATCATGGTAAACTGAAAAACAGATAAAAAATGTACATTTGCCAGGCCGACATTTTTCCCTCTGGGAAAACGGCTCTTGAATGTTCGCAGTATGTCGCATCCTGCCGCCCAAGGCCTTACTACCGGAATTTTCGGCTCATGGTGTACATTTGAAAGAGAAGAG
The DNA here is from genome assembly GCF_052063915.1 of Bilifractor sp. HCP3S3_D3. Classification (NCBI taxonomy): domain Bacteria; kingdom Bacillati; phylum Bacillota; class Clostridia; order Lachnospirales; family Lachnospiraceae; genus Bilifractor; species Bilifractor sp. HCP3S3_D3. The sequence goes on along the minus strand of NZ_JBQHWP010000001.1, from coordinate 142,486 downwards.
GGAACCCTGCAAAGGAGCGCAGAATACGGCACTTTGCGGCATCTGAGAAAGGATATTTTCTATGATAAGAATACTTTTTGTTTGCCACGGCAATATCTGCCGTTCGGTAGCTGCACAGTACATTTTTCAGAACATAATTAATATAAGAAAGATCGAGGATCGTTTTCTGGTGGATTCCGCTGCAACCTCGACGGAGGAAATCGGGAGCCCTGTGTATCCGCCGATGGAGCATGCGCTCCGGCAGAGCGGGGTTCCGATTGGAAATCACCGGGCAAGGAGGCTTCAGAAATCGGATTATTCAAAGTACGATCTCATTATCGGAATGGATGAAGAGAATGCTTATTATATGAGGCAGATTCTGGGGGAAGATCCGAAGAATAAAGTGCATTTTCTGATGGAGTATGCGGGTCAGCCGGACAAGCGGATCGACGATCCATGGTATACCAGAAAATTTGATCTCTGCGTTTCGGAAATCACGGAGGGATGCATCGGTCTTCTGGAGCATCTTGCGGGACAGATGCCGGGTGGATCCCGGTCCTGATTTTCCGTTTTCCAATGTTAGCATAAACGAAGAGGAGCGGAGTTCTCTTTTCAGCTGTCTTCTTTGATCAGGTTTTATTTAAGGCATTATAATATGAATAATCTGTATCTTCGGAAATATTACAGTGAGACGCTGCACTCGGAGGCCCTGGGGATCATGCAGCTGGAAAATGATCACAAGACAGAATATCAAAGCTCGAGGACGCCGGGATCGGTCGCGAGTGGAAACGGATCGGAGCAGAGAACCTTGTCATCACGAAGAAAAGCCGCGCGGCCATGATCGTCGACAACCGGACGCTGACCGCGCACTGGAAATCGCTGATCGAGAAATATCCGGTCTGACCGATTGAGGACGGAATGGATTCCCCAAGTGCGAAGGTAATTAATATTCTGTTCCCTTTTGTATTTCAAAGTGGTTTTTTTCAAATGTGATCAGTCCTTCGGATTTCATTTTTCCCAGTTCTTTTGAGAGTGCGGTCCGGTCGACATTCAGGTAGTCAGCAAGCTGCTGGCGGTCAAAGGGGATGTCGAACTGGTGGCCGCCGCTCTGTAGGGCTACCGAATTCAGGTATGCCAGTACCTTGCCCCGGATGGTTTTGGGTGAGGTGTGGAAACTGCGGCCGGACAGAACCAGGTTTTTATGTGCGGTAACCACAAGAAGGTTGGTCAGGAACTTCCGTACCCAGGGGTGTGTGGTCGAATCGGTTTCTTTCAGAACATGAATTTTGAGGAAAAGAATCCGTGAGTCTTCATTTGCCACGACATCGACCAGCAGAGGTTCGTTATGCAGAAACGCATAGGTCTCTGCAAAAAAATGGCCGGAACTGACGTGACTTAAGATGGTGCGGTTCCCCCACATATCGTTGTTTTCTATTCTTACGCTTCCCTCCAGGACCAGTCCCATTTTGTCGGTTTTACTTCCGGCCAGAAGGATGGAAGCGTCTTTTTTGTATAAAAGCTCGCGGGCTTGAAGTGCCAGCAATGCATCGTGAATTTCTTCTTTGCTTAATCCCTTGAAAAGAACGTTTTTCGAGAGCATTTCTTCATTCATTTTCGTCTCCTTAGCCGCAGAAGGGGGCTTCATCAGTGCAAAACAGGACTGTGAAAGGCTGCCTTGTATTGGAAAGTGTCACACGGTTGAAAAAAAATAATTATGTGGTAATGACAACATACTTCTGCTTTTCATCCTACTATACTGTCCACAGAAAGACAACAAGTGACTGCCGCTGTATTCCAGGCTGTACAAAGGTCTATGTAATCCGGGAGGCAGCAGAGGCAAAGGAAGAATGCCCTTTGGGGCGATAGAGGAGGTTTATTGATGGAAAACAAGATGTTCTGTTATCAGTGCCAGGAAACAGCGGGATGTAAGGGATGTACGATCTCCGGTGTCTGCGGAAAGAAACCCGAGGTTGCCCGTATGCAGGATCTGCTTGTGTATGTGACGAAAGGACTTTCGTGTGTGACAGCAAGGATGCGCGAGGAAGGGATTCCCGTGGAAAAGGATGTGAACCATATGGTTACAAGAAATCTTTTTATCACGATCACCAATGCAAACTTTGACAGGGAAGCGATTCGCAAAGCAGTTGAGGAAACGCTGGCAGTAAAGCAGGATCTTCTTGGAAAGCTCGAGAACAAAGAGGGACTTCCGGAAGCCGCATTCTGGAACGGCGCGGCGGATTCCTTTGACGCCAAGGCGGCAGAGGTTGGCGTACTTTCGACCAAGGATGAGGATATCCGCTCTCTTCGCGAGCTGATCACCTATGGGTTAAAAGGACTTTCGGCCTATTCCAAGCATGCAAATGCGCTGCTTCAGGACAATGAAGAAGTGGATGCGTTTATTCAGAAAGCACTTGCGAAGACTCTGGATGATTCTCTTGGAGTAAACGATCTGGTGTCTCTTACTCTGGAGACCGGTAAGTACGGTGTAGACGGTATGGCTCTTCTGGATAAGGCGAATACAGAGGCCTATGGGAATCCGGAAGTGACGCAGGTTGATATTGGTGTCCGTAAAAATCCGGGTATTCTGATCTCCGGTCATGACCTTCGCGATCTGGAAATGCTTCTGGAACAGACGAAAGGGACTGGTGTAGATGTCTATACACACTCCGAGATGCTTCCGGCACATTATTATCCGGCATTTAAGAAATATCCGCATTTCGCAGGAAATTACGGAAATGCATGGTGGAAACAGAAAGAGGAGTTTGAGAAGTTCAATGGTCCGATTCTGATGACGACCAACTGTGTGGTGCCTCCCGCAGAGAGCTATAAGGACCGCCTCTGGACGACCGGAGCGGCAGGATTCCCCGGCTGCAGACATATTGACGGCGCATATGGCGAGACCAAGGATTTCTCTGAAATTATTGCCCAGGCAAAGACATGTCCTGCTCCTACAGAGATCGAGACAGGAACCATTACCGGCGGATTTGCACATGAGCAGGTATTTGCGCTTGCGGACAAGGTTGTAGACGCGGTCAAGACCGGAGCCATCCGGAAGTTTGTTGTAATGGCAGGATGCGACGGAAGACACAAGACACGGGAGTACTATACAGAGTTTGCGAAGAGACTTCCGAAGGATGTGGTGATTCTGACAGCAGGATGCGCGAAGTATAAATATAACAAATTGGATCTTGGCGATATTGGCGGAATTCCGAGAGTTCTGGATGCGGGTCAGTGCAATGACTCCTATTCCCTGGCACTGATCGCCTTGAAACTCAAGGAAATATTCAAGCTGGATGATATCAATGACCTTCCGATCGTGTTCAATATCGCGTGGTATGAGCAAAAGGCCGTCATTGTACTCCTTGCGCTTCTGTACCTGGGTGTAAAGAATATCCATCTTGGACCGACGCTTCCGGCGTTCCTTTCTCCGAATGTGGCAAAGGTGCTGGTGGATAACTTTGGAATCGCGGGAATTGGAACTGTGGATGATGATCTGAAGCTTTTCTTTGGAGACGAGGCATAAATAAGGCGGAAGAGCTTTTCCATGACAAAGAGGATTCCTGCGCTTGTTAAAAGGTTCCTTGAGTTACAATATTGTCAGGTCGATGTCCGGAGATTTCCGGGTGTCGGCCTGGTTCAGTTTATCCTGCAATTTTTCCTTATTTGATTGTCGGCATTCAGGATATCGGAATAAATGAAATAAAAAAGAATGTATACCTGGCCGGTGATTCTGCGCAGCGGCGTCAATGCGAAGGGACAGACGGTTCATTATCTCCTTTATTACGCAGAAGATCCGCGGGTGGTACACAATCCTTATGGCACGGTGACAGATCTGCTCAGCGGCAGAAATTATGCCCCGGGAGAGAAAATCGAACTGAGGGATTGGGATGCAAAGGTGCTTGTGGAGAGTTGAAATTTGCAGAACGGATCAGGCAAAGACACCGGAAATCTTTGCCTGACCACCTGCAGCCGATTATGCAATTCCGCTGCTGAAATAAGATTGCGATTGACAACCAAATGCGGTTAGTGTACACTAATAATCGGTTAGACGTATATAACAAGCAAAAGGCTGATGATCCTGAATTTCTGCTGTTTGTCATGCTGCACAACAATAGAAGGGGCACCAGATGCCAGCTGGATAAAGCTATAGCAGGGCTGAAAACTATTGCAGAATAGAGAACTATTGCAGGATAGAGAGCTATAGCAGGGCAGAAAACTATTGCAGGATAGAACGCAATAACAGGATAAAAAGCCGTTTCAGGATTGAAAGCAACAGGAATGGTTACCGATTATGTCTCATGAAGATAGGAGGAGACGATATGCTGAAACATTTACAGATTGAAAAGGTGATTGGACGAGAGATCATAGATTCCAGAGGCAATCCCACGGTTGAAGCTGAGGTGATTCTGAATGACGGAACTGTCGGAAGAGGAGCCGCGCCCAGCGGAGCGTCTACCGGTGAATTTGAGGCGATTGAGCTTCGGGACGGAGACAAAGAACGATTTGGCGGAAAGGGCGTGTCTAAGGCCGTCAACAACATAAACACAATCATCAATGATGCAGTCAGAGGACTGGACCCGCAGGATGTATATGCGGTAGATAACGCGATGATCAGAGCGGACGGTACGCCAAACAAGGCGAAGCTGGGAGCAAACGCAATTCTTGCGGTATCCATCGCCAGCGCGAAGGCTGCGGCAGAATCTCTCGGAATTCCGCTTTTCCGCTTCCTTGGCGGCGCGAATGCCAACCGTCTTCCGGTTCCGATGATGAATATTCTGAACGGCGGGGCGCATGCGACGAATTCAGTGGACACTCAGGAGTTCATGATTATGCCGGTGGGAGCATCTTCCTTCCGCGAGGCACTTCGCTGGTGCACAGAGGTCTTCCATTCACTTCAGAAAATTCTCAAAGCGGAGGGGAACACCACCGCGGTCGGAGATGAGGGCGGTTTTGCGCCGAATCTGAAGGATGATGAGGACACCATCGAGCATATTCTTCAGGCGATCCGTGACGCAGGTTATCGTCCGGGCGAGGATTTTGTTCTTGCCATGGATGCGGCATCCTCTGAATGGAAGAGCGAGAAGGGGAAGGGATATTATCACCAGCCGAAGTCCGGCAGGGATTTCACGTCTGAGGAGTTGATTGCGCACTGGAAATCGCTGATCGAGAAGTATCCGATTTGGTCGATTGAGGACGGTCTGGACGAGGAGGACTGGGAAGGCTGGAAGAAGATGACGGATGAGCTGGGTGACAAGGTACAGCTGGTCGGCGATGATCTCTTCGTGACAAATACAGAGCGGCTTGAGAAGGGAATCCGGCTCGGCTGCGCAAATTCGGTTCTGATCAAGCTCAATCAGATCGGGTCCGTGTCTGAGACGCTTGAGGCGATCAAGATGGCACATAAGGCAGGGTACACGGCAATCACGTCCCACAGAAGCGGCGAGACAGAGGATACCACAATCGCCGATCTCGCCGTTGCGCTCAATACACGCCAGATCAAGACGGGAGCACCAAGCCGCAGTGAGCGTGTCGCGAAATACAACCAGCTTCTCCGGATCGAAGAGGAACTCGGCGAGTCTGCCGTATATCCCGGAAAAAAAGCATTTAACCGCTGAGAAAAAATCACAGAAATATAAGATCAATGACAGGCAGGAGCCGGTTCCGTTTATGGAACCGGCTTTTCTGAACTTATTTTACTCTATCATGAGGAAAGAAGATTAAAATGGGGCAGCTGAAGAAAGCTCTTAGGGCGAATTTCTAGGGATACGAGGTTATCCGCTAGCTGCTGCATGCGCCGTTTTATATAATGATCCGTATGCGGATGAAATCGGCAGAACCATCCGGTTTTCAGTCCTGTGTTCAGTGTGGACGATTACGAAAGATAAAATATATTATGAATTCTTCCACTCAAACAACTGATCTTCAAGAACTGGTGTGATATACTGTATAAGCTCTTCGAAAACGCAGACAAGATCGTCGCACGCGAAGCGCGCGTAAGAGACTGTCTGCGATTTCGAAGGCAACAGGTATGAGGATGAAGCGCGGAGGCGCGAAATCCTCATACCTGAAGGATTGCGGGAGTGCGAAGCACGGAGCAATCCGTAGCTTATACAGTATGTTATCGTATGGCCGTATCCTATATAAGCTCTTCGAAAACGCAGACAAGCCGCCTGTCGCGAAGCGCGCGTAAGAGACTGTATGCGATTTCGAAGGCAACAGGTATGAGGATGAAGCGCGAAGGCATTGAGCAATTTATACAGTGTGAAGGAGACACCATGATCAGACATTATATAATCGGAGAACCGATCGAGACAGATTCTGTTGTGCTGAATATACCGGTTGAGACAGGAGAAATTCCAGGTTTTGTTCTGGATCCCGGTGCGAAGACGATTCGTCATCGAATGGACAGCGAGGATGTTATTTACGGACTCGGAGAAACTGTTCGCGGGATGAACAAGAGGAACTGGCTGTACATCAGCAACAACACCGATGACTATATGCATACGGAGGGAAAGCATTCCCTTTATGCCTCCCAGAATTTTATCCTTGTTTTTTCTCCTCGGGCTTCTTTCGGACTCTATGTCGATACGCCGGGAAGAGTGACGTTTGATCTGGGATATACGGATCCGGATGTGCTGGAGATCCGTCTGGATGATTTTGACGCGAATCTCTACCTGGTCCAGGATTCGACGCTCCCCGGAATTGCGCATGAATTCCGGCAGCTGGTGGGCAGAAGCTACATCCCGCCGAAATGGGCCTTCGGATTCGGGCAGAGCCGGTGGAGTTACCGCACGGAGAAAGAAGTGGAGGAGGTTGCTGACCGCTATCAGAAGGAAGGCATTCCGCTTGACAGTATCTATCTCGACATCGATTACATGGATCACTACAAGGACTTCACGGTTGATGAGCAGGCTTTTCCGGATTTCACGGATTTCTGCGCGGAGATGAAGAAAAGGGGAATCCATCTGGTGCCGATCATCGATGCGGGTGTGAAGATGGAGGATGGCTATGATATCTGTGAGGAGGGGAGAAAAGGCGGTTACTTCGTCAAGGATGAAGACGGAAACGATCTGGTGGCCGCGGTCTGGCCTGGGAAGGCACATTTTCCGGACTTTATGAAGCCGGAGACGCGGAAATGGTTCGGGGAGCATTACCGTTTTCTGCTGGATCAGGGCGTGGACGGGTTCTGGAATGACATGAATGAGCCTGCGATATTCTACACGGAGAAGCATCTGAACGAGGTGTTCCGGCGGATCGACGAACTGAAGGGGGAGAATCTGGATATAGAATCCTTTTCTGAGCTGACGTCTCTGGTCGGAGGCCTGTCGAACAATCCGGAGGATTACCGGAGCTTTTATCACACATACATGGGAAAAACCTATCGCCATGACAAGCTTCATAACCTGTACGGTTATCTGATGACGAGGGCTGCCGGAGAAGCGTTCCGGACGCTTTGCCCGGATCGGAGGATCCTGCTGTTTTCACGGTCATCCTACATCGGGATGCATCGCTATGGAGGTGTCTGGACCGGGGACAACAGAAGCTGGTGGGAGCATCTGCTTCTCGGCATGCAGCAGATGGCGGGCCTGAATCTGTGCGGCTTTCTGTATTCCGGATCGGATATGGGAGGCTTCGGTGACGACGCAACGGAGGATCTGATGATGCGGTGGCTGGAAATGGCTCTTTTTACACCACTGTACCGCAATCACAATGCGAAGGGAAACCGCTTTCAGGAGCTCAGCGCGTTTGCGCATCCGGAGCGCTTCCGCCCGATCATCGAACTCAGATATGCTTTGCTTCCTTATATTTACAGTGAGTTTATGAAGGCAGCGCTCCGCGACGGCATGTACATGATGCCGCTCGCCTTCCAGTGGCCGGACGACAGAAGAGCAGTGGAGACGGAGGATCAGCTGCTCGTCGGGGAGAGCGTGATGATCGCGCCGGTGTATCGGCAGAACGCTTCCGGCCGTTATGTCTATCTGCCGGAGGATATGATGCTTCTGCGTATGAGAAGCTGGAACGATTACGATGAGATTCAGCTTTCAGAGGGCGATCACTATGTGAAGGCAGAGCTCGGGGAAGTGCTGATTTTCATCCGAAAGGGACATGTGCTTCCGCTCTGCCATCCGGCAGCAAATACGGCAGCGCTCGATTACAGCACGATCCGTTACATCTGCAATGGGGGATGCCCGGAGGATTACGAGTTATATAACGATGATGGAATTACTCCCGTGAAAGATCCCTTTCGGGCGTGACCTTCTGCTTTTTCGATGTGAATCTCCGGATGGGTGAAGCTGTCCGGAAATGAACAAGAAAATGATTGTGTTAACGCTCATCCTTTCCGGTTTCTCCCATGGTAAGGAGTTCTCCGTACATTTCGGGCCGGCGGTCGCGGAAGACACCCCATTCGCGGCGCATGGAAGCGACGGCGTCCAGATCGAACTGTGCCGTCACGAAGGTCTCACTTTCCCGGTCCGCAGAAGCCACAATCTCTCCGTCCGGTCCCGCGATAAAGGAGGAACCGTAGAAGGTGATGTTTGTGTAATCCTGTTCCTCATAGCCCACCCGGTTTGAGGCCACAAGCGGCATGATGTTGGCGGCGGCGTGACCCTGCATGCAGTTTCTCCAGTGAGGCATGGAGTCAATGCCGAGATCCGGTTCGCTTCCGATGGCAGTCGGGTAGAGCAGGATTTCAGCGCCCATCAGTGCCATGCAGCGGGCGGCCTCCGGGAACCACTGGTCCCAGCAGATGCCGACACCTATCTTTCCGAATTGGGTGTCCCATACCCGGAATCCGGTGTCTCCCGGAGCGAAATAAAACTTCTCCGCATAGGGAACACCGTCCGGAATATGTGTCTTGCGGTATTTTCCGAGAATAGTCCCGTCTGCGTCAATCATCGCGACGCAGTTGAATGCCAGATTCCCGGCATCCTCATAGAAGCATATGGGGAGCACAACATGCAGTTCTCTTGCAACACTCTGAAAGCGCTTTACTGCCGTGTTGTCTTCCATTTTCGTGGCAAGGTGAAGATATTCATACTTATGTGTCTTGCAGAAATAGGGGCGTTCAAAAAGCTCCTGAAGCAGAATGACATTTGCCCCGGCCGCAGCGGCATCCCGTACAATCTTTTCCGCCTTGTCCAGTGTTTCCTCTTCGTTCCATGAGCAGGCGAACTGTGTCGCCGCAAGAGTTACCTTTCGCATTGCGAAATCTCCTTTCAGCAGAATTTTAATTATAGAATGGTTTTGTGTGACAGACAGAAAAAGGCATCAGTTCGCGTACGGAACTGATACCTCTTTGTATCCTTCGCAATTTGTAACGATTCAGCAACCATTATCCAGGCGAAAAAAACCGCTTGTCAAAGGCCGCCGCAATGATTATAGCAACTTTACTACTGAATAAGGATACCACCGTGAGAAGCTCGGGAATATACTTATTTTCTTCCATACAGAAATCCATTGATTTTTAAAGACATTGAACCGTGGGCTTCTGTTTATTAATGCTGTATTTGGCGGACTGGCGCTGAAAGCTCGTTTACAGTATTATTATAGAGACATTGCTTTATGATCAACAGAAAGGTAGGGAATCAGCTTGGCAGCAAACAAAGATTTCATTCATCGTTTTCTCAATTACGTTCAGATCGATACGCAGTCCGATGAGGATGCGACAGATCAGCCGACAACTGCAAAGCAGAGGGCTCTCGCAGAGCTTCTTGAAAAAGAACTGCAAAGTCTGGGTGCCCGGACGGATTACGACCGGGAACATTGCTACGTTTATGCAGCTATTGCTTCGCATGGGAGTGGTTTTGAATCCATGCCGCCACTGGGATTCATTGCTCATCTCGATACGTCGCCGGAGGTGAGCGGAAGCGGCGTGAAGCCGAGAATCATCAGGAATTACCAGGGCGGGGACGCATTATTAAAAGAAGAGGATTTTCCGGAGCTTACGAGACATCGCGGGGAGGATCTTATAGCATCAGACGGGACGACACTGTTAGGTGCGGACGACAAGGCGGGAATCGCGGAGATCATGAACCTCGTGCAGTATTTTCATGATCATCCGGAGGAACCGCACCGGGCGGTACGCATTGCGTTTACGCCGGACGAGGAAACAGGACGCGGCACAGAGCATTTTGACACGGAGCGCTTCGGGGCAAAAGAGGCATATACCGTAGACGGCGGGACCTTCGGTGTCATCGAATATGAGTGCTTCAATGCGGCGGAAGCACGGGTTATCATCCATGGCAAGAATGTCCACCCGGGAAGTGCGAAAAACCAGATGAAAAATGCCTGCCTGATCGCGATGGAATTTGCTTCGATGCTCCCGCCGGCTGAAACACCGGAGCACACAGAGGGATATGAGGGATTTTACCATCTCGACCGGGTGGAGGGCGGTGTCGAACAGACAAACCTTCAGTACATCATCCGGGACCATGACCGGAAACGGTTCGAGGCACGAAAGAAAACGATTCACTCAATTGCGGCGTACCTGAATCAAAAATACGGTGAGGGAACTGTTGACGCGTCGATCCGGGACCAGTATTACAATATGGCCGAGGTTATGAAGGATCATATGGATCTGGTCGGGCGTGTGCAGAAAGTTCTGTCGGACATGGGAGAAGTGTGTGTCACAAGCCCGATTCGTGGCGGTACAGACGGCGCAGCACTGTGTTTCCGGGGCATTCCATGTCCGAATCTGTGCACAGGAGGGTATAACTATCACAGCCGGTTCGAATATGCGAGCGTGCAGGAGATGGAGAAGACCGCGGAGATGCTGATCCGAATCGCACAGCTGCGGCAATGATGGGAAAAGCATTTCCATACGATATCGGGTTTCAAGACAGGCAGAATGCTGTTTTCAAAAGGAAATTATATGCCGGATTAAGGGGCTGCCGCATTTGCGAACAACCCCTGTTCTCTTCTTCCGGACAAATATCATCCAGACTGCCCGCTGCCGGTATGGAGGATGCTTCCGCCTCCGCAGGTTATTGTTGGTGCTGTCATGTATTGACATTTTTACAATATATGATATCATTATGATATCAAATAAATATCGTCTTCGGGCCGCGATTGCCCGGAAGCCTTTTTTAGGGGGCGGAAAGGAAAAACGTTATGGAAGAGAAGCAATTGGTGAAGAAGAACAATGGGATGCCTGTTTTGCTGCTACTGGTTGCACTGTATGTGGCGTCTGTTTTTCTGTTTGTGACGGGAATCAAGCTTGGAACGGAGGATTCTCTGTTTCTTCCGGCCTTCCTTCCGGCGATTCTGTGGTGGGGACTTGGATGGATCTTCTGCATGGGATTGAAGGTTGTCAAGCCGCAGGAAGCGCTTGTGCTGACGCTTTTTGGCAAGTATATCGGGACGATCAAGACGGATGGATTTTACTATGTGAATCCTTTCTGCTCGTCAGTAAATCCAGCCGCGAAGACAAGGCTGGGACAGAGCGGAGATGTGAATGAGAACGCTTCGGCCCATGGGATTCAGCTGTCGCTTTCTTCCGTGAACAAGACAGAGGAGCCGGCGAACTGGAAGATTTCTCTGAAAGCGATGACCCTGAATAATGCGAAGCAGAAAGTCAACGACGTACTTGGCAACCCGGTGGAGATCGGCGTGGCAGTGATCTGGAGAGTCAGTGACACAGCGAAGGCAGTTTTCAATGTCGATAATTATAAGGAATATCTGTCGCTCCAGGTAGATGCGGCGGTGCGGGATATCGTGAAGATTTACCCGTATGATGTGGCACCGAATATCGATACGACCGGTGACGGACAGGCTGACGACGGAAGTCTTCGCGGGTCTACGACGGTTGTGGCGGACAGAATCCGCGATCTGATTCAGAAAAAGGTGGAAAATGCCGGACTTGTGATTGAAGAAGCGAGAATCACGTATCTGGCTTATGCTCCCGAGATCGCCGCGGTGATGCTTCAGAGACAGCAGGCTTCCGCAGTGATTGACGCGAGAAAGATGATCGTGGACGGTGCGGTCGGTATGGTTGAGATGGCACTGGAGCGGCTGAAGGAAAACGGCGTGGTGGATCTCGACGAGGAACGGAAGGCGGCAATGGTGTCGAACCTGCTGGTGGTTCTGTGCGGCAACCATGACGCACAGCCCGTTGTGAATTCGGGAAGCCTGTACTGAAACTGAATGATGAATGCGGCGGCGCTGCCATTCCGGGTTAGTATGGTCTGGCGAAGGCCGCCGCTTCCTTTTGAGACGTGCTGAGAGGTTTTTTACGATAGTTTCGTATAAGGCTGACCATAACCGTGCTGCGCGAACAAACCGTTTCCACCCGCAGGTGGAAAACCTGCCAGCCCAAAAACCAGGATATATTTCTGAAGGGTGTGAGCAAACAGTTTCCGGATATGGTAGACAGAAAGCAGGTGAGCAGATGGCGAAGAAGCAGGTACCGCTTCGATTGAATGAAAAATTGTATGACGCGATCGCAGCCTGGGCGGAGGATGATTTTCGTTCGGTGAACGGGCAGATCGAGTATCTTTTGACGGAATGCGTAAAGCAGAGAAAAAAGGACGGGAAGTATGTGTCGGAGCATCTCGATGAACCGCCGGAGCTGGACATCCGGTAAATGACCATGCTATCTGCAACGCTATATACGTACGGGATAGGTGTCTGCGGCTACCCGCTGCTTTACCGCTTCCGTGTGTACTGCATGGAGGCTGTGAAGCAGCGGGTTCGGGAAGGCAGGAATTTTACAGCCTGACGAGGACAATTGTGCGTTAAAGGGATGTAAAATCAGGCAGAATGCGATAGGATGATTGCAGGGTTGGAGTTCATGATCTGCAAGCATCCTTTTGACAGGTATGTCAGCGGATGAAAAATGTATGCGTGATTTTGTCGGGAGAGGATGAGGAGATGCTTCGAATTGCGATTGTTGAGGATGATGAGAATTACCGCCGGGAGTTCCGCGGATATCTGGAACAGTACGGAAGAGAGCATGGCGAAGTTTTTTCCATCCGGGAATTCTCCGATGGAGACGGAATTCTGAATCCGTATACACCGGATTACGATATTATTCTGATGGATATTGAGATGGCATTTGTCGACGGGATGACGGCGGCGCAGGAGATCCGCAAGTCGGATACGGAGGTCTGCATCATTTTTATTACCAATATGCCTCAGTACGCGATCAAGGGCTATACGGTCGGCGCACTGGATTATATTCTGAAGCCGGTTTCCTACTATTCCTTTTCGGAGACCATTACACGTGCACTGGGAAGAAGGAAGACAATCCAGAATAAGTACGTGATTTTGAGTGTCAAGGGCGGGATGCGGCGGATTTCCACTTCTTCCATCCGTTACATTGAAGTCATGAACCATGAACTGATTTTTCATCTGGTTTCAGAAGAGATAACCTCAAGAGGCGCGCTGAAGGAGGTGGAAAAGGAACTATCCGGCGAGTATTTCTTTCAGTGTAACAAGGGCTTTCTGATTAATCTGGCTTATGTAGACGGTATCGTCGGGAATGATGTTCAGATCGGGGAGGACCGTCTGCAGGTGAGCCGGTCCAGGAAAAAGCCTTTGATGGATGCTTTGAATCAGTACATGGCGGAGACAGGGAGGTAACGGGATGGATGTATACGGGCTCCTGTTTCGTACTGCTTCCGGAAATGTCCTGCCGGATCTTAAGGACACACCGGGAATTTATTATGCAATCACCTATATGATTGCTTTTGCAATCATCAGTCATTACCGGCCGGCCCGGAGAAAGGGCTGGAAGGGGAATCTGATTTTTCTGGGAATGGGAGGATTTCTCATTTTTTACATGACGGTGACGAAGAATCCCCCTCTTCCGTTATTCCTTCCGGTTGTAATGGGTACCATTGTTCAGATTTTTCTCGGCTTTTACTGGCTGACAGAGATGAACTGGAAGAATTGTCTCTTTGATACACTTCGCGCCTTTATTCTGGGAGAGTTTGCGGCTTCTCTGGAATGGCAGCTTTATTATTTCGGTTTGACAGAATTAAGGGTTGCCTTGAATCCGCTGACAAATCTGATCTTTATGCTGCCGACCTATGCCGGTGTATTCGTTCTGGCTGCCGCGCTGGAGAGGAAATATGACAGCCGGTCCGGAAGGTATGAACAGCTGGAATTACATGGACATGCACTTCTTGGGGAGATATTGATCATCGGCGCGGTGTATTTCATGAGTGATATCAGCTTTGTTCTCCAGAGGGCACCTTTTACCGCACGATATACATCGGAAATTCTGCTGCTTCGAACCGTTGTGGATTTTGCCGGGGTTGTTGTTCTTTATTTTTATTCCATTGTGCTGCACCAGGCACAGGAGCAGATGGAACTGCAGACCATGCAGAATATTCTTCAGCTTCAATATTCCAATTATCAGACCTCGCGGGAGAGTGTGGATCTTGTCAATCAGAAATATCATGATCTCAAGCATCAGATCGCAATTCTGAGGGACGGCATCAATTCTGAGGAAAAAGTACGGTATCTTGACAAGATGGAGGAGGAGATCAAGCTGTACGAGGCGCAGAATAAGACCGGCAACGAGGTCCTGGATACGATCCTGACCAGCAAGGCCATGGCTTGTCAGAGATATCATGTGGAATTTACCGTTGTGGCGGACGGCGCGGCGCTGAGCTTTATGTCGATCATGGACATCAGCTCCCTGTTCGGAAATGCCCTGGATAATGCCATCGAGGCGGCAAAGCAGATACCGGACAGGAAAGAGAGACTGATTCATCTGACGATTGCGAGGCAGAAGAACTTTGTCAATATCACGCTGCTCAACCGCTTCAGCGGTGCGGTCAGTTTTCGAAACGGCCTTCCGGTGACAACCAAACAGAACCACGCTTACCACGGATTCGGAGTCAAGAGTATGCGCTCCACGGTGGAGAAATACGGAGGTTCACTGACGGTTAGCGCGAAGGATGGATGGTTCAGTCTTCACATCCTTCTGCCGGGCACACAGAGCCGCAGGGAAATCTGACCGACAGGAACGAGGCGTGACCGGAGGAGAGTGCGGCTGACATGTGGACCGCGCCGGGAGTATCACGGGAAGTGAAAACAGACAGATGACGCAAAAAAATGAACCATTTGCGTCATTTGTCTTTTTTTATCCTTTTTTGTGGTAGGCTTGAAAATGTGAGATAAGGGTTTCCGCATGACAAGGCTGTCTGGAGAGGATGATTCCTGGGACAGCCGAAGTGAAAACAGAGGCGGAAGTCGGGAATACAGAACGAGATAAAACACGCTGCGCGAGTTTTATCTCGCTATCGCGACGCTCGCCGCACACGAATACTTCGCATTCGGCTGCGGCTCACTGTTCGCGTAAATAAAAATTCAGGAGGCAGATCATGATCCGATACGATTTTAACAATGACTGGACGGTAAAACATCTGGGAAGCAGCGAAGAAGGGATAAAGGTCCGGCTCCCATATGACGCCATGCTTCGCGAGAAAAGATCCGGGGAGAGCGCGGGAATGCTTAATGTCGGCTGGTTTGCCGGAGGCGATTATGAATATGTTCATCGCTTCGAAGTGCCAGCGTCTTTTGAAGGAAGAAACGTGTTCCTCCTGTTTGAGGGAATCTACCGGAATGCTGAGATCTTCGTAAACGGATGCAAGGCGGTGTCGCGTCCGTACGGCTACACGCAGATCCAGACAGAAATATCAGCTTATCTGCATTATGGCGCCTCAAATGAAGTGCGGGTTGTGGCACATAATGCGGATCAGCCGAACAGCCGCTGGTACAGCGGCAGCGGAATTTACCGGCCGGTATGGATGTATGTCGGAGAGTCCGATTATATTCCGTTATATGGCCTGAAGGTTCGCACGGTGTCAGTGTGTGATTACAACAGCGAGCATACCTGCGGAAAAGCGCAGGTTGAGGTCCGTGTGCGGACCAGTGCCGCTGGTATGGTCAGTCTGCAAATGACGGATCCGGACGGAAAAAAAGCTGCATATGCAGAAGAGCAGTCCGCTGTGGTTTCTCCTGATGAAGAAGCTGTGTGTGGGGCTTCCGATGAAGCGGAAGAGTCAACGGCAGGAATTCACACAGAGAAAGACAGAAGGGCTGCGGAACATTTTGAGGCAGTATTCCACATTTCAATCGACCGGGCACGACTCTGGAATCCGGGGCGCCCGGAGCTTTACCGGTGCCGCGCAAGGTTTGCGGATGACACCAGTGAGGTGACCTTTGGAGTCCGCGAGCTTTCCTGGGACGCAGAGCACGGTATGCAGATGAATGGAAAACGGCTGCTTCTGAAGGGCTGCTGCATTCATTCTGACAATCAGCTGCTGGGCGCGGAAACTTATCCGGAAGCCGAAGAGCGGAGAGTAAGGATTCTGATGGAAAACGGCTACAACGCCATTCGCAGCGCGCACAATCCGTCTTCGGAATATCTGCTTGAGGCATGCGACAGGCTGGGAATGCTGATGATGGATGAATATGTGGACTGCTGGTATATCCACAAGACGCGATTTGATTATGCCGGAGAGATGACAAAATGGTATCGCGCAGATCTGCGTGATATGGTGGATAAAGATTACTGCCATCCGTCTGTAATTCTCTATTCTACAGGAAACGAGGTGGCGGAAACCGGCGAGAAGAGAGGCATTGCGCTGACCCGGGATATGACGGAATATCTTCACAGACTGGACGGCTCCCGCCCGGTCACCTGCGGCGTCAATATCTTCTTTAATCTGATGTATGCGATGGGCTTCGGCGTGTACAGCGATGAGAAGGCGGCAAAAGAGGCGGCCGCCGCAGAAAAGGCAGCAGAGCAGGGAAAGGAACGGAAGAAAAAGAAGACGGTCGGCAGCGAGTTCTACAATCAGATGGCGGGCCTTCTCGGTGACAAGACGATGAAGCTCGGCGCAACGCTTCACGGCTGCGATGTCAAGACGAGGGATGCGTTTGCCGCGATGGATGTTGCCGGCTACAATTACGGCATTTACCGCTACCGGCACGACCTGAAGAAGTATCCGGACCGGCTGATTCTCGGAAGTGAGACCTTCTGCAACGATGCGCATGATTTTATGAATCTGGCGAAAAAGAACCCGCGTATCGTCGGTGATTTTGTGTGGGCAGGCATGGATTACCTCGGCGAGGCGGGAATCGGTTCCTGGGAATACGAGGATTACGCACCCAAGGACGCGGATCCGGCGGGATGGATTTCCGCGGGAAGCGGCAGAGTGGACCTTACGGGAAAAGCAATCGGCGAGGCCAGCTGGACCCGGGTCGCCCTCGAGCAGGAGACCGGCCCGTTTATCGCCGTAAAGCCGGTCTATCAGAACGGCAGGCATACCCCCTCTGCATGGAAGATGTCGGATGCCATCGAAAGCTGGTCCTGGAGAGGCTGCACCGGAAAGAAGGCAGAGATCGAGGTGTACGCCAGGGCGGAGCGTGTGGAGCTTTTTCTGAACGACAGAAAGGTCGGAGCCGCAAGACTGCACGGGAACTGCATTGCCAGATTCAAGGTTCCGTATGAGGACGGAGTGCTTCGCGCCGTTGCCTATAACGGTGATGACAACCGCATCGGAACCTGCCGGTTGGAAAGCGCAAAGGAGGAAACGACTCTTCAGGTGATACCGGAAGCTGCCATGGAGCGGATTTCCGGCTGCGATACTCCGGATCTGACGGGAAAACGGCTCACCGCACAGGCCGGAAGGCTCTGCTATTTCCGCATTCGTTACACCGACAGGGACGGCATCTGGAAGCCGATGGAAAAGCACAGAGTGCATATCGAGGTGGAAAACGGGGAACTTAAGGCACTTGGGAATGCCTGCCCCTACAATCCGGAAGGGTATCTGCAGGATACAGTTTCCACGTATTACGGAGAAGCACTCGCGATTGTACGCGCCGGTGAGAGCGGCACACTGAGGCTGACCTGCAGAGATGAAGAGAGAAGCCGGGACCTGGAGATGGAAATCGTGTAAAAAGCCGAAGTGACGTGCAGGCGGCACAAACGCCGCGACAGGCAGACGAAGCCGGTCACATGCAGACCTGCTCCGTGCTGCGCAGTCCTGCATTTTTACTTACGCGAACAGTGAGCCGCAGCCGAATGCGAAGTATTCGTGTGCGGCGAGCGTCGCGATAGCGAGATAAAACTCGCACAGCGTGTTTTATCTCGTTCAACAGGTACGTGCGTTTTTGTACCGATTATGCTAAAAAATGAACCGTTCGCGCTAAAAAAGGATTTGGTTCCGTTTCTTCTTTATAATGAGAAGCATGGAACACAAATCCGCGCGGACGTTTTTTTATGTACAGGGAGGTAGAGAATGAAAAGGAAAAAATCAGCCAGAGCATGGCGGGGACTTACCGGCGTGTCGGCGACCGTAATGGCAATTCTGGTTGCCGGTTCAACCGTTGCAAACGCAAATGCAGCCTTTATCAATACGAGACTGGGAACCGCCAGTCAGAAGATGGTCGATTCTTCTACAGAAGACAGCATGTACTATGACTCCGAATTTTCATCGCTGGAGGATATGTACAATGCGAAGGTAAAGCTGGCCGAGGAGATCGCCGGCGAGGGAACTGTACTTTTCAAAAATGACAATGCGGCACTTCCGCTTGCAAAGAATGAAAAGATTACGCTCTGGGGCATGAATTCACATTATCCGACGCTGGGCGGCATGATTGGATCCTCAACAGCATCCGACACAAAGAACGGGCAGGTTCCGGTGGACCTGGAGCAGGCGTTCACCCAGAAGGGCTTCACGCTGAATCAGAACTTCATTGACCTGTATTCGAGCAAAGAGGCGTCTGAGTACATGAGAACCGGTTTCGGACAGCCCGGGCACGGCCTGATGCCGGCATTCACACCGACCTATGAGACACCGGCGGCTTATCCGGTCGGAGAGATTCCGGCCGATCTCTATACGGAGGATACGCTGAGCAGCGCCGATGATACGACGGCAGTTGTCGTGATCTCGAGAGACTCTTCCGAGGCTGCAGACTATGAGCCGGGGATGAAGAATGCCACAAAGGGCGACTCTTTTGAGCGTCCGCTTGCTCTGTCAGATTATGAGAAGTCCATGATAGATCTCGCAAAGAAGCACAGCACAAAGGTTGTAGTTCTTCTGAATGCGGACAATCCGATGGAAATTGATTCGCTGAAGAAGGATCCGGATATTGATTCGATCGTATGGGCGGGAGAACCCGGAATGTACGGATTCCTCGGAGTTGTAGATGCTCTGGACGGAGATGCAAATCCATCCGGAAAAATTACAGATACCTATGCGGTGAATTCGGTTTCCTCTCCTGCAATGCAGAATTTCGGGGTTTATACCTATACGAATGCATCCAACAACGGCGGCACGCTGACCGAGGACAATAAGGCAGACTGGTTCGCGGTTGAGACCGAGGGAATCTACGACGGCTATAAGTATTATGAAACCCGTTATGAGGATCAGATGCTCGGTCAGGGCAATGCGGATGATAAGGCGGGGTCTTCTACCGGAGATGCCTGGGATTATCAGAATGAGGTTTCATACCCCTTCGGATATGGACTGTCTTACACGACCTTTGAACAGAAACTGAACAGCGTGGACGTATCTCTGGGAGATCAGGGAAGCGCCTCCGTTACCGTTACCAATACCGGAAAGACTGCCGGCAAGGACGTGGTGGAACTCTATGTACAGACACCATACACAGAGGGAGGCCTGGAAAAATCAGCGATTCAGCTGGTCGGCTTTGCGAAGACGTCCGAGCTCGCGCCGGGGGCGTCGGAGGATGTGACAGTTTCCTTTGATCCGCAGTACATGGCGTCCTATGACGAAACCGCAAAGGACGGAAATGGCGCGTGGGTTCTGGATGCCGGGGATTATTATTTCTCCATCGGAAACGGGGCACATGAGGCGCTGAATAACGTGCTGGCGAAAAAGACAGGCTCCACCGGCAAGCTGGAGATGACGACGGATGATGAGAAGGCAAACCCGGACAATGCAATCGTCTGGAATCTTGACAAGCAGGATATCGATACCTATTCCAAAAACGTATCCAACCAGCTTCAGGACGCAGACATTAACAAGCAGATTCCGGACACGGCAGAGTATTCTACCAGAGCAGACTGGACAAAGGGATGGAAGACCGTGGATTCTCTGACACCGACCGATGAGATGATGATCGGACTGACAAACAGCAAATATGAGCTTACCGAGAACGGTGACGGCGAGAGCTGGGGAGAGGACAGCGGTCTGAAGCTTATCGATATGGTTACGATTAAGGATGGAAAAATTACCGGCGTAACCGACATTAATGATGAAAAATGGGATAAGCTGGTATCTGAGATCACGCTGGATGAGGCAATCCAGTTTATCGAAAAGGGTGGAGATGACAATGAGAATATTGATTCCATTCTCCTTCCAAGATCCGATCAGAACGACGGTCCTCTCGGCTTCACCTATGACCAGGTAGCCGGATATTATATTCGCTGGGACAAGAACAGCGACACCAACCACCCGACTTATACGACAGCGGAAGATAAAGACGGCACCTACGCGGATAATGTCATGCCGACAGAACCGGTTGTGGCTGCCACCTTTAATCAGGAGCTGGTTCACCGGGAAGGTGAGCTTCTTGGAGAGGGTGGCCTGTGGTCCAATGTTGCAGGAATCATTGCTCCAGGAATCAATCTTCACCGTGTGCCGTACAACGCGAGAAACCATGAGTATTATTCAGAGGATTCCGTGCTGACAGGAACTCTTGCGGTAAGCCTGTGCACAGGAATTCAGTCCAAGGGTATGTATGCGGAGCCGAAGCATCTGGCCGCAAACCATCAGGAAACAAACCGGTCCGGCATGTCTGTATTTTCCAATGAGCAGGGCATGCGCGAGAACGAGCTCAGAGGATTCCAGATGGTGCTGTCCACCAACAGTGCCGGAAATGTAATGACATCCTTTAACCGTCTGGGAACGGTTTTCGCAGGTGCAAACGAGAATCTGCTGATCAATATTCTGCGAAATGAGTGGGGATATGAAGGCGCGGTCGTAACCGATATGATCAATGGCGCCGATTACATGAACTGGAGGGATATCACCTTTGCAGGCGGCGGAAACTGCCTGACAACTTCTGCTTACGACACATCGAAAATCGGCA
Organism: Bilifractor sp. HCP3S3_D3; assembly: GCF_052063915.1. NCBI lineage: Bacteria > Bacillati > Bacillota > Clostridia > Lachnospirales > Lachnospiraceae > Bilifractor > Bilifractor sp. HCP3S3_D3. Next base: position 121,432 of record NZ_JBQHWP010000001.1, on the reverse strand, counting down.
CCATGGCAGCTTCAAAGGCACTCATCGCTAAGGATACTGCTTTCCAGAAGATGATGAAGACCAATATCAAGTACTGGCTGCACACACTGGCGGGAAGCCTCGTGATGAACGGAATTACGCACACCACCGTGCTGAAGCATGTAACTCCGTGGTGGCAGGCGGCGATCTATGGAGGAATTGCCCTGTTCGCGGCGCTGACGGTTCTCTTCGCCGTACTCTATGTTACCAAAGAACGCAAGCTCAAGGCTGTTCAGATCGTGGATGCATCCGGAGCAGACGCAGATGAGGAGGTAAAAAAATGAAAAACAGAGCAGCAGGATTTTACCTGACACTGGCTGCCGCCATCCTGGCGGTAGCATCCATCATCATGTATACACGCGCCATGTACAAGACGCCGACGGTATTTGTCACTCTGGCAGCAGTAGTGGTGATCGAGGCTGTGACAATCATTCTGAACCGGAGGGGGCTGAACAGCTGGCTTCCGCTGGTCGGAGCAGTGCTGATGGGTTTTGCGGCCGGATATTCGTTTAAGCCGATGGTCAATCAGATCGGCTATGTGATTGCCGGGCTGGATCAGATCGACACACTGATTCCGTTCATCATTTTTGCAGGAATTGCGATCGTCGGAATGCTGCTTTACCTGATTGCGGGGTTTTTGAAACAACAGAAGGATGAAAGATGAACAGACTGCGGAAGCGCAGCTGATCGGAAATGGAACGGCCGCTCAGAAAAGGGCGGCTGGTTTCAGGTTGAAATACCAGGTACGACTTTACGAAGCACCATCATGTTAAAATAATTGGTGTGTTAATTTTCTGAATGCTCTGCGAGTGGAAGCGGTCGAGGGAAAGGGGTGCAGATAAATGCTGAGGATTCGTTCATTTACCGTGCAGAATCTGGAAGAGGGATGTGTGACAGATTCCTCAAACCCTGCGTTTTGGTGGGAGCTTGAGAGTACCGGAAAGGATGTGAAACAGACCCGCGCGGAACTTACCGTCGGAGACTGGACGGTGAAGCTCGCTGGGGAAAACCGTGCAGTTTATCGCGGCGCAAGTCTCAGGTCTTTTACAAGATACCGGGCGGAGCTTTGTGTCACGGATAATCACGGAGAGAACGCATCGGCTGAGCTTTTCTTTGAGACGGGAAGAATGGGAGCACCCTGGATCGGAAGATGGATTACTGACGGCGCGTACCGTTTCACGGAGAAAAAGGCTTCTCCGGTCCCGATGCACTTCCGGAAATGTCTGAACCTTACGAAGAGAGTAAAAAGGGCGGTGCTGTACAGCACCGCTATGGGTATATATCAGTTCTATGCGGATGGAGAGAGAGTCGGCGGAGATTATTTCGCCCCGGGCTTCACGGCATATGGGAAGCAGCTTCAATACCAGACATATGATCTTACGGAGCAGTTTGAAAACTGTGGCACACACATTCTGACCGCGGTCGTCGGTGGCGGCTGGGCTGTCGGACGCTACACCTATAAAGAACGCTGCCGGATTTACGCGAACCGTCAGGCGCTTCTGGCTGAGGTCCGGATCTGGTTTGAGGATGGATCGGAGCAAGTGATCGGAACAGGATCCGACTGGGAGGTATCCATGAACGGACCGTTCCTCGCAGCGGAATTCTACAACGGCGAGTTCTTTGACGCAAGGCGCATGGCCATGCTCGGTCATGCTGCAGACAGAACAGACGCGGCAAATCAAACGGACGGATGGCATCCGGCGTGTGAGGAAAAACTGAGAATTCACCCGGACATAATCGCACAGTACGGAGACCCCGTGCGTGCGCATGAGGTTTTCCGCCCCGTAGCAGTCACCCGCTCGCCATCCGGAAAGATTATTTTTGATTTTGGACAGAATTTTGCGGGAGTAATCCGCATTCTTTTGAAAGGAAGTGCCGGGCAGAAGATTACCATCACCCATGCAGAAGTTCTGATGGACGGAGAATTGTACCGGGAGCCTCTTCGAAGTGCACGGCAGGAGGCTATTTATATTCTGAAGGACGGTGTGCAGGAGTACGCGCCGTCTCTCACTTATATGGGATTTCGGTATGCTGCCGTCGAAGGCGCGGAAATAATGGCGTTTTCTGACGCCGCGGATCAGGCTGCGGAAATCCGTTCATCTTCCTGTGCTGCGGCTATTGAAGCGTATCATCAGAGATCCTCCTTCACTTCAGCCGGCGAGGCGGAGAACCCTACGGCTTCTGAAGGTGACCTGCCTCAGATTCTGAGGGTGGAAGCAGTGGCGCTGTATTCCGACATCCGTGACAACGGAAGCTTTTCCTGCTCGAATCCGGATCTGAACCGTCTTCAGGAGAATATCCGGTGGGGCGCGAAGTCCAACTTTGTCGATATCCCGACGGATTGTCCGCAGAGAGATGAGCGGCTTGGCTGGACCGGCGATATCGCTCTTTTCTCACGGACTGCAGTATATAATTTTGATATGTCGCGCTTCCTTGGAAAATGGCTGCGGGATGTGAAGGCGGAGCAGAGATGGGGCGGCGGGATTCCGATGATTGTCCCCTTCGTCAAGGTGTACTGGCAGTGGGAGCTGGTCGTGACGATGGCGGTGGATCACTGGGGAGACGCCTGTATCCTGGTGCCCTGGGCAGAATATCTTTCCAGGGGGGATTTATCCACCCTTGAGGAGATGTATCCGGTCATGGTGAAATATATCGACGCCTGCCGTTTCTGGGCCGGACTTTTTTCCCTCGGGAAGAGACGGTATATCTGGAAGCTTCTGCATCATTACGGCGACTGGTGCGCACCGGGAGTTGACATGTGGACATGGATGCGCAGAGGTGAGTATACGGCGACGGCCTGCCTGTCGAACTCGGCGGCAATCATGAGCCGGATTTCCGAGGCTCTCGGGAAAAAGAAAAACGCACGCAGATACCGGAAGCTGCATGAGGATACGGCTGACGCGTACCGGAGTCTTCTCATGGATCCGGACGGAAGGGTCAGGGATGAATTCCAGACCGCATACGTACTCCCCTTGTATTACGGAATGCTGCAGGGAGAGGACCGGAAGAAGGCGGCGGAACATCTGGCACGGATGGTAAGAAAAAATGGTTATCATATCGGAACAGGTTTTCCGGGAACGCCATATGTGCTGTTTGCGCTGGCAGATAACGGATATCCGCAGGAGGCGTTCCGCATGCTTTTGAATGATACGTGTCCGTCATGGCTCTATGAGGTAAAGACCGGAGGAACAACCATCTGGGAGAGATGGGATGCACTTCGTGAGGACGGAAGCTGTAATACCGGGGAGGGTGACGGAACCGGAGGCATGGTGTCCTTCAACCACTACGCAAGCGGAGCGGTGGGAGATTTCTTTTACCGGAGAATCGCGGGGATCGAGCCGCTTGAGGCCGGGTACCGCAGATTCCGCATCCGTCCTCTGATCTGCCGTGATGAAGAAAATAATGGAAGGTTTTTCCTCACGCAGGCGAGAGGAAGCGTCAGAGGCGCGTACGGAGAAATTGTCAGTGACTGGAAAATTGTCGACGATACATTTGAAATTCATATCCGCGTTCCGGCTGGAACAACCTGCCGCGCAGAGCTTCCTGACGGAAGCTGCCATGAAGTGGGAAGCGGAAACTGGACCTACGCCGTAACGGTTGTCAAAGGAGAGGAAGGAGTACAGAGTGAAGATCACGAAAATTGCTGAAAAGTCTGCATTTCATACCCGGATAACGTCTTCTAATGTAAAAATTAAGGAGATGTTTTTCGGATATCTGGGAGCGCCGTTTCTGGCAATGATCTCAAATGCTGTTTTTGCGGCGTATCTGAATCGTTACTATGTTGATGTATTGGGATGGACAAAATTCGGTCTGTTCTCAGCGCTTCTTCCCATGGTTTCGGTGATATTTGTCATCGCGGGAAATCTCGTGGTGGGAAGTCTCATTGACCGGACGAGGACGGCAGCCGGAAAGGCGAGGCCGTATCTTCTGCTGTCGATCCCGCTTCTGGCGGCGGCGATTCTTCTTTTGTTTCTGACGCCGGTAAAGGGAAGCGGTCTGGCGCAGATTCTCTGGATTGCGGTGTCCTATAATCTCTATTACGCTGTAGCGTATCCCTGCTATTACACAGCGCACAACTCCATGGTATCTCTTTCTACCCGGAATTCTTCCCAGAGAGGCATTCTGGCCACTTTATCGAATGCGTCGACAGTCGGAGCTGCGGGTGTGGGCGGCAGCATACTTGTACCGATTCTCCTGCAGAGCTATATGTTTGTCACAGATGAGAACGGGCTGAATGTGGAGGCAAGCTACCTGCACTGGAGAGTGCTTGCAGTCTTTCTGGCCATCCTGACCGCGGTCGGAGTTCTGTTGGAATATTATTATACCCGTGAGAGGATCACAGAGGAAAGTCAGAATCTGAATCTTCAGGAGAAGAAAATCCCCACCAGAGAGCATATCCGTGCTTGTGTCCATGACCGGTACTGGTGGATGATGATTCTGTTTGTTCTGGTCTTTCAGATGGGTCAGGCATTCAAAAACGGATCTATGAGCTTTTTTGTCCGGTGGATGTTTGACGGTGTGATTCATTCCTCAAACCCGGAACAGATGTCCGGTACTCTGATGTCGACGCTGGGACTGGTGGGAGGAATTCCGACAGTAATCGGTATGTTCCTTGCGTGGCCGCTCGCAAATAAGCTTGGGAAGAAAAAATCAATTCTACTTGGTCTCATTTTTGCACTTGCCGGGGGCATGGTCGCGTTTCTCAATGTCAACAGCTTTGTGATCGTATGCATCGGCGTGATTCTGAAAGGAATTGGAATTATTCCGGCGCAGTATGTTCTTCTTGCGCTGCTCTCGGATGTACTTGATCACCTGGAGGCGAAAAACGGATTCCGGAGTGACGGATTTACCATGTCGATCTACAGCGCGGTTTTCGTCGGACTGGCAGGAATCTGCAACGGCGTTCTGAACGGTATGTTGGCTTCCTCCGGATATAATAACATCGGCATCGCAGCTGATCCGGCAAGCGGGAAGGCTATTCAGGATATTTCCTCATGGACCGGGCGGGTTGTATACCGACAGTCACTTGGAACAGAGCATGTGCTTGCGTTTCTGTATCTGGCGGTGGACATGATTACCTTCGCGGTCAGCATTTTCCTGATTCTCGGGCTCAATGTGGAGAAAAATCTGAAGAAAGAACAGGAGATGATTCTGGAGCATCAGAAACAGGCTGTTCTGGCCGAGGGCGGCGTCTGGGAGGATCCGTCCGTTAGAGAGAAGCGGGAGCAGGAGGAAGCGGACCGCAAGGCGGAACAGGACCGGATTGCAGAGCTGCAGGCATACTGCAAGAAGAAGGGCCTTGATTTCGAAGAAGAAAATCGGAAATATCTCGAAAAAGAGGCAAAGAAAAAGAACTCACTGATCGGAAAACTTCTGGGGTAAGGAAATTCTGACAGGTCAGAAATGGAGAGGTGCAGAGAAGATGAATGTAAAGAAAAGAAAGGTGGGCAGAGTGGTGCGGAACATTCTCCTTGCTGTGGTGATTGCGGCTGCCGTGATAATGGGAATCTGGCATAAGACAACGGCAGCAGTCTTCCATAATCTGACTCAGCCACATGTCCGTGTGCCTGACACGGATACATGGACGGGCGGTGAGTCTTATTTGAAGATTCCATATAGTTCGGTTTCTGATTCGGATTATGTTGACCTTTATGTTCCTTCTGATGTGAAAAATCCTCCGTTGCTGATTCTGGTCCACGGGGGCGGTTTTGTCACAAATGACAGCCAGTCAAAGCAGGCGGTGTTGATGTACCGGTATTTCCGGGATCATGGATATGCGTGCGCCTCGGTCAACTACAGACTGGCAGAGGAAGCTCCTTTCCCCGGGGCAGTTGAGGATGTGAAGGCGTGTATCCGGTTTCTTCAGGCAAACGCCGGGACCTATGGATATGATTCCGGGCGGATGGCCATATTCGGTGAATCCGCAGGAGGCTACCTGGCAATTGCCGCAGCCATGACGAATGATGAGGAGTTTAACAGCCTGCCATATATCGGAGAAAGCAGCGGGGAATCAGACGGCTGTTCCGATGATGGAAGCAGCGGCAAACAAGAGGAAGGACAGAGCTCTGCTGCGGGCGGAGATTCCGTACCGGCAGAAGGTGTCAATCCGGCGATCCGGGTTTTGATCGACTATTATGGAGATGTTGATTTCACGAGCCTGGATGCTCAGTGGAAAGAGATCGGTTATTCTTCTCTCGTGCGCTCGATTGCCAATGGATGGATTCAGAAAAATCTTCCGGAGGGCTACACCGATATCCACAGCTACTGGCTCCGCAAGGATATTTCGAAGCTGAGTAAAGACGAGCTGGCGCCGATGCTTCTGAATAATTACATTGACGAAAACCTACGTCCGGATTCCGATCTGTCCGTCTACATTTCCCATGGAGATGCAGATCTCACGGTACCGGTCACACAGTCTCAGAATCTGTATTCGAAAGTATCCGGCATCATCGGTACCGGGCGGACAAAGCTGAATATCGTAAAAAATGCGGGCCATGCAGGAGACGGGATGTACTCGGATCGGGAACTGGAGAAGATGGACCGCTTTATACAGGCACACATGTAGAAACGGGTGGCCTTTTGCAGAGCGAGGCTGTCCGTTCGCATGCCGGAGACGGACTGCACACCCGCAGACGGGAAATATACGGCAGTGACTATGCATCGGCGATATATGCATATGCCATGTTAAACTGCTGAAGCTGGATCTGGAATGACCAGAGGAAGAAAAGCCTGCAGGAATAACCGGAGGAGAAAAATGGAGAAGACGACACAGAACAATCCGTTTCACGGGGTGAATCTGGGAAACTGGCTGGTGCTGGAGAAGTGGATGTCTCCGGAGATGTTTGACGGAACGGATGCGGAGGATGAGACATGGCTGAACCGGGAGGCGTCCTGGGGGATTATTCCGGAGAATTCGTTCTGGGCGAAACTTCCTGCTGATGATCCGGGATATCAGACGGGGCAGATGACCAGAGAGAAGCTGGACCAGCGCATGAAGTATCACAGGGAGACCTATGTGCAGGAGAAGGATTTTAAATGGCTACACAATCATGGAATCACCCATGTGCGCATACCGGTGCCGTTTTTTATCTTTGGGGATCGTAAACCCTATAAAGGCTGTCTGGAATACCTGGACCGTGCATTTGTGTGGGCCCAAAAGTGGAAGATCAAAATTCTGATTGATCTTCACACGGCCTGCGGGGGACAGAACGGTTACGATAACGGAGGCATTACAGGCGTATGCAAATGGCACAAGAATCCGGAAGAGGTGGAGTTTGTGCTGCATGTTCTGGAGAGGCTGGCGAAGAGATACGCGGAGGAAAGCGCACTCTACGGACTGGAGGTCTTGAACGAGCCCATCAGCCGCCTGGTATACCTGACGGCGCCTTCCACAGGGAAGGCCAGGGATCTTGAGGAGGCGGAGGGCTCCGGTCATGTACCTACCATTTTTCTGAAGGATTTTTACCGGAGGGCGTACCACAGAATCCGCAGATATCTGCCGGAATCCAAAACGATTGTCTTTCATGACGGGTTCCGGCTGAATGTGTGGGGAGACTATTTTGTCCGCCACAAGATGAAAAACGTCTGTCTCGACACGCATATGTATGTTTTTGCCATGGAGAACTTTTTTCCGGTGCATAAGCCCTGGGTATATCGTACCTACCTGGCGATCAACAAACAGAGAATCCGGCTGGCGCAGAGGTATACGCCGGTTATTGTGGGAGAATGGTGTGTCACGAATGAATATGCCTTCGGGATTCGAAGGGATTTCACCAGAGGGGCACTTTCCGGAATGGCGACCTCTCCGGACGCAAGGAGGTACCAGATCAATGTTCCGCTTCCTGAGCGGGAGAAACGAAAGCGGTTTCTGCGTCTTGCCCGTGCCGAGCTTCGCACCTGGGAAGAGACAGAGGGGTGGTTTTACTGGAATTATCAGCTTCTGCGGGACCGGAGAAAAAAGACAGACGAATATTTTAAGGAGGCCTGGGATTTCGCGCGGTGCATGGAACGCGGATGGCTCCCGGCTGCATTGGAGAGTGAATAACGGCCGGCGATCACGGATATCCGATACACTGAAAACAGGGCCGTCAACGCGGGACTGTACTGGAGATGGAATAATTGTCGGCGATCCCTGACATGAAGAAATTGATTTTTTGTCAACAATGAATGAAAGGACTTTATTTATGAAACACGCGGATATTGTCAATCGGATGACGGCGGAGGAGAAGGCCGCATTTCTTTCGGGGAAAAGTGAATGGGAGTCCTGGAATTTTGAACGGCTCGGAATTCCGTCGATCTTTATGTCGGACGGACCGAGCGGAATCCGCAAGCAGGCCGGCGAGGGCGACCACCTTGGTTTGAATCCCTCGGTTCCTGCGACGTGTTTTCCGTCGTCAGCGACTCTCTGCAACAGCTGGGACGCGTCCCTGACAGAAGAGGTCGGCGAGGGACTGGGAAGGGAAGCCATGGCGGAGGGAGTCAACGTGCTTCTGGGACCGGGCATGAATATCAAGCGGAATCCGCTTTGCGGACGTAATTTCGAATATTTTTCCGAGGATCCGTATCTGACGGGGAAGCTGGCAGCGGCAGAAGTGCGGGGAATTCAGTCCCGGGGCGTGGCTGCCTGCTGCAAGCATTTTGCGGTGAATTCGCAGGAGACCCGGCGGATGGCCATGAATGCGGTTATCGATGAAAGGACACTTCGGGAGATTTACCTGACTGCGTTTGAAATCGCGGTGAAGGAGAGCCACCCGAGGGCGATGATGTCCAGCTACAACGAGGTGAACGGAGTATACGCGAACGAAAACCGTCACCTGCTGACAGATATTCTGCGGAAGGAATGGGGGTTTGACGGTTTTGTTGTGACCGACTGGGGCGCAAGCAATGATCATGTTCTTGGTGTGAAGAACGGCTCAAACCTGGAGATGCCGAATCCGGGACTTGATTCGGCCAGAGAACTCCTGGCTGCGGTAAAATCCGGAAGAATTTCACAGGAAGAGGTGGATCATAGAGTCGATGAGCTGTTGGATGTGGTGCTGGAGCTGACCGCTGAGGCGAAAAAGGTCTGTCAGAATCATGATGATCATGACGGTTCTGTGCAAGCTTCCTGTTTGGATAAAGACGCGATACACCGTGAAAACCACCAGCTTGCTCGGAAAGCAGCGGCGGAAAGTATGGTTCTTCTGAAGAACGAGGATCAGATTCTTCCATTAAAGAGCGGGACAAGGGTCGCCATCATCGGAGATTTTGCATTTGAACCGCGCTATCAGGGCGCCGGTTCCTCGATGGTGAATGCGACGAAGGTAGAAAACATCCGGGATCTCGCAGGCGGCTATGATCTTCAGGTTGTGGGCACGGCAAGAGGATACCGGAGGGATGGGAGTGAGGATGCAACCCTGATCGGGGAAGCGGTTTCCCTAGCGAAACAGGCAGATGTTGTGTTGCTCTTCTTTGGCCTGAATGAGCAGTCCGAGTCTGAGGGCCTTGACCGCACACATCTTCGCATTCCGCAGAACCAGATCACTCTGATGCGCGAGATTCAGGAAGCAAACCGGAACACAGTCGGAATTATCAGTGCGGGATCAGTCATTGAGATGCCCTGGCACAGCCTTTTCAAGGGGCTTCTTCACGCGTATTTACCGGGACAGGCTGGCGCGAGTGCAATGCTTGACGTGCTCACCGGCGCGGTAAACCCATCCGGACACCTCGGAGAAACCATTTTGAATAAATATGAGGATACACCGTCGTATTCGTATTATCCTGCTCTTGAGCGGAATTCTGAATATCGAGAGAGCGTATTTGTGGGATACCGGTATTTTGAGACCGCAGATGTTCCTGTGCTCTTCCCGTTCGGGTATGGACTTTCCTATACCACCTTCGAATATTCCGCTCTGCAGGTAGAAGAATCGGGAATCCGGTTCACGCTGAAAAATACCGGCACCCGTGACGGCGCCGAGGTTGTGCAGATGTATGTGGGAATGAAAGATTCCGCTCTTTTCCGACCGGTCCGTGAGCTGAAGGGATTTGCTAAAATCTTTCTAAAGGCCGGAGAAGAAAAGAAGGTGAGTATCCCGTTTGATGACAAGACCTTCCGTGTGTGGAACCGCATGACGGACCGCTGGGAAATCGAAGGCGGAACCTATCTGATATCTGTCGGTTCCAGCTGTCAGGATCTTCGACTGACATGTTCGGTGGAAAAGCAGGGGGATCTGGAGCGGATTCCCTATGACAGGGAGAAATGCGGCTGCTATTACAAGGCGGACATCCGAAGAGTCTCTGATGAGGCGTATGAAGAGATACTGGGGTATCCGGTTCCTTCCGGCTCCTGGAACCAGAAAAGCCTCGGCATCAACGATGCCCTGTGCCAGATGTATTACGCGAAGAGTCCCATCGCCAGAAAGATATATAAGGTTCTGGACAGGAAACTGAAAAAATCGCAGGCAGAGGGAGGTGTCCCGGATCTGAATACGATGTTCCAGTATAACATGCCGTTCCGCGCAATTGCGAAGATGACCGGCGGCCTGGTCTCGATGGAAATGGTAAATTGTATGGTAGACATGGTGAACGGCCATTTCTTTCGGGGAATGGGAGGCGTGATCGGCGGATTTTTCCGGAACAGGAAAGAAAATAAGCAATATCTCCGGAAATTAAAATGAAATTGAAACAAATATGAAATTGATATGAAATCGATAGGAACAGACAAAGGCAGGTTCGTGACGGACCTGCTTTTCTGGCATTTTCAAAGAGAAATATATATTGATTTCCAGACTTCCGGATGGTATTTTGTGATTCAGGACAATCTCTCTGGCGTCACCAGATGGGAAATCGTGCGTGAAGGAAGTGGATCAAATGGATAATGAAAAAGTATTTGCCATGAAATTTTCCAAGGTATACCCGCTGCTCGTGGCGAAAGCTGAGCGTAAAGGCAGAACAAGGCAAGAAGTGGATGAAATCATCTGCTGGCTGACAGGATATGGAGAAGGAGAGCTGCAGGAGCAGTTGAAAAAAGAAGTCGATTACCGGACATTTTTTGAAGAGGCTCCGCAGATGAATCCGAATTGCCATCTGATTACAGGCAGTGTGTGCGGAATCAAGGTCCAGGAAATCAAAGATCCGTTAATGCAGAAGATCCGGTATCTGGACAAGCTGGTTGATGAGCTGGCAAAAGGCAAGGCAATGGAAAAAATAATGCGATGATGGAAAACATCAAAGAAAAATACCTGTCCGCCGGAGAAATGCTCCTTGAACGGACAGGTATTTTTTTGATTTACGCGAACAGTGAGCCGCAGCCGAATGCGAAGTATTCGTGTGCGGCGAGCGTCGCGATAGCGAGATAAAACTCGCGCAGCGTGTTTTATCTCGTTCAATCAGGTGACGAAGAACTGCAATTGATAAATGATTTAGTCAGCTGACGAAGAGACATCATTGATGAAAGATCCAGTCAGGCGACGAAGAGCAGCAATTTATCCGGTCAGGCGACGAAGAGCAGCAATTTATCCGGTCAGGCGACGAGGTATACGATCACAGCTGCGATAGTGCTTGTAAGTCCGACGAGTGCCTCATACGCGATCAACTTCATGCGGTCCGGGATCTGCATGTTCACGGCACCGCCGGTTGCATGGAAGAAGGATCCGTGTGGCAGGGAATCGATGACTGTTGCTCCGGCATGAATCATAGCGCCGGCAGAGACGGCCGGTATTCCGCTGGAGATGAGTACCTTGGAGAAGGTCTGCGCGGCAACGGTAGCGCCTGCCGTGGTGGAGGCTGTAGCGCCTGCCATGAGGATACCGGCGATCGGTGCAAGCAGGAAGGCGGGCATGTGGAAGAAGTTCAGTACATTCACGACATCTGCCTGAAGAGCGGATGCCTTGATAATGCCGGCAATCGTACCTGTACCGAGAAGCAGTATGGAGACACCGGTTACCTTATCCAGTCCAAAGGAGGAAAATTCGCCGAATTTTTTTACAGTGCCTGTCGCAAACGCGCAGACGAGTCCACCGACCGGAAGAGCGATCATCGGGTCTATCGTAATTCCTGCCTGACGAAGCGCGAGCAACACAATTACGGTGAGCGGACCGGCAATTGCCTGCGCAAAGGAGGGCAGGCTGCGGGAATCGGCCGATTCAAGATCCGAATCTGTTACCGGAAGGCCGTTCTTTCCGGCAAGAATTCCGGACAGAATGACCGTTACAATCAGGGCACAGATCGCCGGAATGATGTTTCTCGTGATCAGAGAGGTCAGATTGATCTTAAAAGCCTCTGAAACCGCGATGGTATTCGGGTTCGGGGAAATGATGTTGCCGGCCTTTCCGCCTCCGATCATCGCCAGGAGCAGTGACTGCTTGTTGTATCCGGCTTCCTCACCGATCGCGAGCGCAATCGGGGCAACGGTGATTACGGAAATGTCAATAAATACGCCGACCGCGCAGATGATCATCGTGGCCAGGGCTACCGCAAAGAGCGCTCTGCGGCTTCCAAGCTTCCGGACGATGACCTGTGCGATTTTTTCTGCGGATCCGGTCCGGATGAGCGCGCCGGCGAGAATGCCGGAGGTCATGATCCGGAGAACGGAGGTAATCATGCTCCCCGCCCCGGTCATCATGGAGTCTACGGTAACACCCAGATTTCCGCCGGAGCCGATCAGTCCGCCGACCAGAGCGCCGATGATCAGGCTGTAGGCCGGATGGAATTTCCGGATGATGAGAAAAATTGCGAGCGCCATTCCGATCAGCGCCCCTGCAGTTGAAAATGTGTATGTCATTGCCTTGCCTCCTTATATGGTATCCGTTGGGATGGTCAGAAAGTTTTATATGCAGCAGCGGGATACTTAAGCATCTCCCGTTCTGCGTCCGGGAGAGTGCTTGCAAATCCTACAGGTCTTATGAGTTGGTTCTGATGCTTCGGGTTTAGCGGTGATATCCGGAGGATTACCTCTTCGCTAGCTGCAGTTTTATTAGGCGTGCCGCCTGTTCGGCCGCCGCAGCCATATTTTTTTTGGCGTTCTCAGGTTCACAGGCTTCTTCCAGGGTCGTGACACCGCGTACGATCGGGAAGAAGGCATCGATGCCGCATTCGTTGCAGGCGCATGCGTCGTCTGTGACGCTTCCGGCAAAGGCGATGACGGGTTTCCCATGTGCTTTGGCAAGATTTGCGACTCCGACCGGCACCTTGCCCATGGCAGTCTGGGCATCGAGCCTGCCTTCGCCGGTAATGATCAGATCCGCGTCCGCGAGGTATGATTCGAGACGGGTCTCCTCAAGAACAATCCGGATGCCGGACTGAAGCTCGGCGGGCAGAAAAGTGCGGAAGGCAAAGCCCATACCGCCGGCAGCTCCGGTTCCTGGAAAATCCGGATCAGCGTCCGGATGAAGGACTTTGGAAATTTCGGCATACCGGGCGAGCCAGCGATCCATATTCCGGATATCCTCCGGACGTGCTCCCTTCTGCGGGCCGAAGACGGCACTGCATCCGTTGCTGCCGCACAGCGGATTTGTGACATCGCAGGCGATGCGGAAGGTGCATTCTGCCAGCTCGGGGAGTACATGCTCCTCCGTTATCGCAGCAAGCTCCATGAGTCCCCGGGCGCCGCGTGAAATCTCTCTGCCATCGCTGTCCATAAGTCCGAATCCGAGGGCCTGAAGCATGCCGGCGCCGCCGTCATTCGTCGCGCTTCCTCCGATTCCGATGATAAAGCGACGGCAGCCTTTTCGAATGGCATCCGCAATCACCTCGCCGACGCCGTATGTGGTTGCCGAAAGCGGGTTAAGTTCTTCGGCCGGGACCAGAGTGATGCCCGCGGCTCCGCTCATTTCGATCACCGCAGTCATGGAATCACGGATGATCCCATAGGAACAGTCAACCGGTTCTCCGAAGGGTCCGGTGACCGTGACATGCTCAAGGTGTCCGTTCATTCCCTTTGTCAGAGCCTCAACTGTTCCCTCTCCGCCGTCCGCAAGCGGCCGCACGGCAATTTCCGCGTCGGGATACACCCGATGAAAGCCCTCCGCAAAAGCATTTCCCGCTTCGATCGAAGTCATGCTTCCCTTGAATGAATCTATGGCGGTCACAATTTTCATATCAATACTCCTTTCCCCTGTTCATAAATTTCCGAAGGTAATTCGTCTGTGTTGTGTATCTGTCCCCGGACTTCTCCGATCGCCTTCGGAACCTCCGGGCTGCTGTTCCGCACTTGTTTTATAAGCTGATTATAGAAAAAAGTATCCGGGTATGCTATGTTATAGATAACATAAATTTAACGACAAAATGTGATTATGTATCAGGTTTAACAGATCCGATCTTATAAACCTGATCTGGCAGGCCGGATCTAACAAACGCTATCTGGCAGGCCGGATCTAACAAACGCTATCTGGCAAGCCGGATCTAACAAACGCTATCTGGCAGACCGGATCTAGCAAACGCTATCTGACAGACCCAATCTGGCAGACGTGATTTACAGACATGAAAAAAGGAAAAAGAGGAGAAAGCTGAGAACATGAAGAGTCTGATACGGCACCGTCTGGCGCAGCAGATGGTGGATACCATACATGATGTGTGCGGATACAACATTAATTTTATCAGTCCGGAGGGGAAAATCACCGCGTCGACGGATCCGGAGCGTATCGGTATGTTCCACGAAATTGGAAGAAAAGCTGCAGAGAGTGGAGAGACCATAGAGGTGGACAGCAACGAGGATTATTCGGGTACAAGAAAGGGAATCAATATTCCGATCTATTATCATAACTCTGTAATCGCGGTGATCGGCATTACAGCAGAGCCCTCCGAGGCCCGGAAGTACGCGCATCTTGCGGAAAGGATCTCGGCGCTTCTCCTGCATGAGCAGGAAATCGGAGAGATGTACCGGAGTACAGATGAGCGGCGCGCCTATCTGATCCGCTGTATTCAAAATGAGGATTTCGAAAACCGCGCTTATTTTGACAGCTGCCTGAAGGAGTTTCATGTAGACCCGAAGGGCAGATACCGCATGCTGTGTATTGAGATAAATACTCGTTATAATCTGGTGAACATCTCTCTTCTGGAGCAGAAGGTAAGAGCTTTTTTCAACCGGATCGGGGAAGAAGTCTACACCTATATCTACCCGAACCGGTTCGCCGGACTCATACGGTCGGAGTCGTACAAGAATTATCAGTCAGTATTCCGCCGTTTCGCATCGGATCATCATCAGATCCTTCAGATGGGGGTCGGCAGTGACAAGAGCTTTGAAAAGTGCGGCGATTCCTGGCGGGATGCAGTCATCGCCATTAGCTCAATACGCGGGACCGGGAAGGATCTCGTCGCGTTTGATGATCTGAAGCTGGAGATTCTTCTTTCAGGGATGAGTGATGCGGTGAGAGAGGAATACAGAACGAAAGTGCTGGGAGGGTTGAAGCCCTCGGAGGTTGACTTTCTGAAGACTTACTATGATTCGGACATGTCCCTGAAGGCGGCAGCGGAGAAGCTTTTCCTGCACGTCAACACCGTTCAGCAGAGGCTGAACCGGATTGCCGGGAAGACCGGAATGAACCCCAGGAATTTCCGGGATGCGGTTTTGTTCTGGCTGGCGATGCATGTCTGAAGCAGGCGAATGGGCGGCTATGAATACAGATTCTGTTCTGGCGCTGGCGATGCATGTCTGAAGCAGGCGAATGGGCGGCTATGAATACAGATTCTGTTCTGGCGCTGGCGATGCATGTCTGAGGCAGGCGAACGGCCGGTCCTATATACGGATTCTGTTCTGGCTGGCGATGCATGTCTGAAAGAGGCAGATACCGGTGATGATGAATGCGAATACGAACACTCAGGAAGCGGAACTGCCTGTGGGCTCGGAGGACGCCGGGGTCTTTAACGTTGCGGCGTAGATGGCCCAGGGGATGGAGTCTTTGATCTCGATGCACCGGATATTCTCCTGCCGGATTTCGGAGGCATGAAGGTTTACATCGATGCCGATGCCGTGCTGTCTGGATACGAACAGATAAATTAGTGAGCTCTCCATTGTACGGATGGAGATCTGCGGCACAAAGCCGAGCTCCTGACATTTGGTGACGATGGAGTGAAAAATACTGAATTTTTCGTTGAGTGTAATCAACTTCTCTTCCTGCAGATCCACGAATGACAGTACATCTCTATCATACAGCGGATGCCCCTGTGGAACGACGGCACAGAGTCTCGTCTCGAAGATTTTCTGCTCATGCACCATGGGGGAGCGAAAATGATCGACTACATAGGCGGTGTCGATTTTGCCGCCCAGGAGCAGATCTTTGATGTTCTGATTGAAATCCTCTGTCCATTCCACGCTCTCTGATCCGATCAGCTTCTGATTCAGAGTCCGCAGCGCGGGGACGGATTGAAGAGCGCGGATGACGCCGCAGGCAAAACCGACCCGGAGAGAGCGGCGGGAGAAATCCATTCGCTTCATCTCCATTTCAAGATCCTGCAGCCGGTACAGAAGCTCCCGGCTGTGCTTGTACAGGTAGTCTCCGCTCTTGGTGGGAATGAGCCCTGCCGATGACCGGCGAAAGAGAACCACGCCGAGCTCATCCTCCAGACGGTTCAGATTTTTTCCCATACCCTGCGGGGAAATATAAAAACGTTCGGAAGCCTTGTTCAAACTTCCGGTTTCATAGCAGGCACAGAAATAACGAAGCGTTTTTGTATCCATTCCCTGAGTATGCCTCCTTCTTACATGATGTCCATTCCCTGAGCATGTTTCCTTCTTTCATGATGCCCATTTCCTGGGTGCGTCTCATTCTTGTATGACGGGATCTGTCTTTCTGCATTATACCCCAGATAAGGATGAGTTTATACTTTTTCAGACAAAAACCATACAATCATTATGAAGGGATGAAAAAAATAGTTTCTACTCGTATGAGTCTGGTTGATGGCGGAAGCCGGTAAGACGATGTAAGATTAATTTAGTTAATTTGTTAACGATATCGCGCCATCAATCTGAAATGAGTGTACAGGAGGATGTTATGAGAACCAGAAAATACCCGAATCTCTGCAAACCAATCACGATCGGCAGAACTACCTTTCGCAACCGTATGTTTTCCGCACCTATGGGTGGAACGGATATCACGAATGACGGCTGCATCGGACCAAAATCCACGGCTTTTTATGAGCTGCGTTCCAAGGGAGGTGCAGCGGCGGTCACGGTAAGTGAGTGCATGGTTCACCCACAGACGGACGGATCGCACGCCTATCATCTCGATGAGTCTATTCTGAACTCCCTGGCCTGCGCAACCTATACGGCGGATGCAATCCGCAGGCATGGCGGGATTCCGAGTCTGGAACTGTCGCACTCCGGTATGTTTGCCGGCACCTACATGACAGACAAGAAGAAGCAGCACGATCTGCATCAGTGGGGACCCTCCGATACCGTTCGCGGAGACGGCGTGCAGGTGAAGGCTCTGACAAAAGAAATGATTGAAGATATTGTGGCGGCGTACGGGCATGTAGCAGGACTGGCAAAGCGTGCGGGTTTTGAAATGATCATGATTCACGGCGGGCACGGCTGGCTGATCAATCAGTTTCTGTCTCCCCTGTTCAATCATCGGACAGATGAATATGGCGGGTCACTGGAAAACCGCACCCGGTTTGCTGTGGAGGTTCTTCAGTCGGTGAGAGAGGCGGTAGGTCCGTTCTTCCCTGTTGAATTTCGAATGAGCGGCGCTGAGTTCACGGAGGGCGGATATGGCCTCGATGAAGGTGTCCGTATTGCACAGGCGATCGAGCCCTATGCGGATATCATACACGTGTCGGCCGGCACCTATCAGAAGACGTTCGGCATCACGCATCCGTCAATGTTCGAGGACCACGGACGCAACGTGTATCTGGCGGCAGAGATCCGGAAGCATGTGCATAAGCCGGTAGCTACGATCGGAGGCCTGAACGACCCGGCGCAAATGGAGGAGATCATTGCTTCGGGAAAAGCGGATATCGTGTATATGGGACGCGCCCTTCTGGCCGATCCCTTCCTTCCGAGAAAAATCAACGAGGGCAGAGAGGATGAGATCGTGCGGTGTCTGCGCTGCTTTACGTGTATGGCGGAGCGCGCGGCCACATCTACCAGACGCTGTACGGTCAACCCGCTGATCGGAAGAGAACTGGAAGGGGATGAGATCCAGCCCGCACCGGTAAAGAAAAAGGTTCTTGTGGCAGGCGGCGGCCCGGGCGGTCTGTATGCGGCTTATACCGCTGCAAGACGGGGGCATCAGGTGGTGCTCTGCGAGAAGGAAAAAGAAGTCGGTGGCATTCTGAAATCCGAACAGGCGCTTCCCTTCAAGTATGAGATGTATCAGCTCTCCGGAACATACCGGCTGCTCTGCGAGAAGGCGGGTGTTGAGATTCGTACCGGTGTCGAGGTGACACCGGAATATGTCGACAGCGAGGCACCGGACGCGCTGATCATTGCGGTCGGCTCCACACCTCTCGTACCTCCGATTCCGGGGCTGCGCGGGGAAAATGGAGCAAACGTCATTGTGGTCAACAACTATTATCTGGAAAAAGAGCGCTGCACGGATCATGTCGTCGTATTCGGCGGCGGACTCGCGGGCTGTGAATGTGCCGTTCATCTCGGACAGGAGGGAAAGCATGTCGAGATCGTTGAGATGCGGGATATGCTCGCGCCGGACGCAAACGTCCGCCACCGTCCTCTGCTGATGGCACAGATTGATAAATATTGTACGGTCCATACCGGTTACAAGGGACTCGAGGTTACAAAAGAGGGAATTCTATGCGAGACAAAGGACGGAGAGAAGGTTCTGGTTCCCGGTGACACCGTGATCTGCGCGCTCGGCCAGAGATCCCGGACTGACGTTGTGGAGTCCCTGATGGATACCGCTCCCTTCGTCCGTGTAATCGGCGATGCGTCCAGAGTATCTACCATTACAAACGCGGTGTACTGGGGATATCATGCGGCACTCGACATCTGACGCAGGATAGCCGGAAAAGAAACAGGTATAGAAACAGGCAAAAAAACAGATAATGAAAAAGGTCGTTTATCTTACGATAGACGGCCTTTTTTGCGGTGTGCCCGGCGGGCGCACGTTCTAATGGGTGAGAGTCCCTGATCCGCCCGGCAGTGGGAAGGATGCAGCTGAAAGCAAGGGCGTCATCGTGAGGTGAGGTCTGAAGGAAGCCGTAGGCAAAACACTGGCCTGTAAAAGTTGTCCGGATAGACTGTGAAGCGTGGATGAGGTTGCCGCCATACGGCAGATTTTGCGGCAAAACACCACTTCCGAAGAAAACGCCGCCGCTGTCAGGCAGTTTCGCCGTGCCACCCAGGTATTGCGTGAGGAAAACGTCTATCCCCAGGACGATGTGTCGGAGTTTATCCGGGATGCAGAGGTTTCCGGCGTCCGTGTGGAAATAAACGGCGAGCTTCCGACGGAGGCGAAGCTGCTCAAAGTCCTTCTTGCGGTCATGCGGGAAACCTGTATCAACGCCGTCCGTCATGCGGATGCAACGGCTATGTACGTGGTATCGGAGCAGACAGAAGCCGCCGCCGAGCTGAGAGAGCAGTTCCCGGAGCTCAAAATCATTATCGTCACCTCCATGCCGGAGGAGAGCTTTATCAAGCGGGCAAAAGAGGTTGGAGCGGACAGCTTCTGGAACAAGGAAGTAAGCCCCGAGGAGCTGATCACCGTGATGGACGCCACCATGCAGGGCAAGCATATGTGGCCGGGCGAAACGCCCATTGTCAAGCTGGGCGTTACCACCAACACTGATTTTACGGAAACGGAGATCAAGGTTCTGCGTATGGTTTGTGAGGGGCTGGAATACAGCGAGATTGCCGAGGAGCTGCACTATACCAAAGATAATGTGAAGTATCACATCCGCAATATTCTGCAAAAGACAGGCTATGCAAACAAAACCCAGCTTGCCATTGCCGTGACAGGCAAACGCTTCATCATTCCCAAGCTCTTCGATGAGCAGGACGGTTCAGAGGAAAACTCCATCGTTTTATAATTTCATTTGACTGTACAACCCGGTTTCAGATTTGAAACCAGGTCTTTTTTTTGAAAAAGATGCAAAAGTTTACCCACATGGATAGGGAAAATAAAAAACCGGTTCGGTATAATATAGGTGAACATAGGGTTACTGCGCCTTTTTATGCTCCGGAAGCTTTGACCGGACGCAAAAAGAAATCCGGGAGGTGATGCAAATGCGGAGAGTTGTTGTTGATATGCAAAATGCTTTGCTTGCGCTGTGTCTGCTGCTGAGCCTGACCGCCTGCGGGGCACAGTCCTCCGGAAAGATCCCCGGGGGCACAAGCGATCCGAAAATGGAAACGAAGCTGCCGGAAAAGGACCCCGGCGGCACGGGTGATTTGAGCGGGAAAGACGATCCGGATGGTGACACCGTGACCGATGAAGCGGCGCGGGCGGCGCTGGACATGCTGCACCAATGCATGGCGGACAGTCCCAAGGCTGCCGCCGTGGCGTACCTCGGCTATCGGGACGCGGCGGAGCAGGACGGCGACCTCACCGACTGGCTGTGGACCAACGCGCCGGGGCTGATGGAGAAAATGGCATTTCTGCAGTCCATCCCCGCTGACCGTGTGCTGAACGGCAGCTACGGCGACCTCTATTGCGTCGCGCCTCGGGACGAACACACCTCGCTGGCGGTGAATCACGTCACCTGGCGCTCCAATGGCCGCGGCATGTGGCCTGTGGCGGACGAGGTACTCTACCGCAGCGAGTACGCCGAGCCCCTGCTGCTCTTCGTCCGCTGGGAGGAATTTGAGGACGAGCCGGACGTGGAGATCGTCATCGTGCCGGATGGCGGCGTTGAGGTGAGCTGGTGTCCCACAAGGAACTTGGAGGACGGCGGCTATATCGAACTCCCCACCGGCGTGGACTACGAACCCCTGCTGCTGGATTTCAGCCGCTTCGGCGACGTCACAGGTCTTGACTATCCCGAGGATTGGGAGCCGGCGGGCGACGACTGGTGGCTGCCGCCTACGGATATGGGCCTGGCAGACACCACCTGGGTCTGTGATGACTGGCTGATGAGCCTGCACTACGGCGACTGCGACCCTGACTATGCCGGGATCGCCGAGCTCTACCACAGCTTTGAAGACAATACAGAGCTGACACGGGTCTTTTCCGGCGTGTGGCGCATGGAGGATGACTGTCTGCGGCTGGATCTCTCCGCCGGCGTCGGCAGCTCCCTCAGCGGCAGTTTCCCGATCCTCATCTCCCCCTCCGGCGAGGAGATGCATTTCCAGCGTTCGCGCAGCGGCGAAGGGGTCCCCTTCCTGCCGGACGATATGGACTCCATTGATCTGACACGGAGCTATGGCTGAGTCCCCTTTCATTTTTCCAAACACTCGCAGTTCTCCCTGCATCTATTCTATCGAGAGACGCTGAAACAAAAAATGCTCGTATCGCAGTCATAGCTTACAAGGGCGCCGGCAGCGATGAGCTGCTTGACTACAGCGTAGGGACGATCATTCTGAAAAAAGTCGTCAACACGGAGGATACAACCACGATTACTGTCGACGCCTACGGAAGCGAGACATATCTCCCCGAAAGCAAAAAACCATTCACGAAAAAAATCAAGCGGACGCTCACTCTGCAAAGAGCGAGACACCCCGAAAAAAGAAAAACGGACGGGGAACTCTTCACCGAAAAGGACTGCCCGTCCTGCGGAGCGAATTTCATACCTGATGAGAATCACTGCTGCTCGTTCTGCGGATACAGTCTCAAGGCAGATAACGCCAAATGGGTCGTTTTGACGATCGGCAAATGACAAGGAGGATCCTTGTAATGGGATTATTTGGCAAAAAATACTGTGATGTCTGCGGTGCCAAGATAGGTTTTCTCGGAAACCGCAAGCTCGAGGACGGCAATCTCTGCAAGGAATGCGCGAAAAAGCTCTCGCCGCTTTTTTCAGAGCGTCGGCACTCGACAGTCGCTGAGATTAAGGAACAGCTCGCCTACCGCGAAGAGAACAGGCATCGGCTCGATGATTTCTTGCCGACTGTCACCTTTGACGGAAGCAAGAAAGTTTATATTGACCCGATAAGCGAGCGTTTCATCGTCACGGGACTTTCGAACTGGCGCGGTGGCAACCCGGATCTGATCAGCTTCTCACAGGTCACCAACGTTGAGACAGACATCAGAGAGAACAAGGAAGAGATCTTCTATAAGGACTCCGAGGGCAACGAGAAGAGCTACAATCCGCGCCGCTACGAGTGCGACTACGAGTTCAACGTCACAATCCACGTTGATTCCCCATGGTTTGACGAGATCGAGCTTGAACTGAGCGACGGGAACCGTCCTGACAGCCGCGTCACCGACCTCTACCGCAAATACGAGCAGAAAACGCATGAACTCGCTGATATACTGATGCGCCGCGACAATCGTCACCGTGTCTTTGACGGTGCCGGAATGATGAACCAGATCCGCGCTGAGGACGAACGTCCCGACTCCGCGCCCGCCTCTCAGCCAAGCGGCGGGGAGTGGGTCTGCCCATCCTGCGGCTCAAAGACTACCGGCGCTAAATTCTGCGACAACTGCAGAGCTCTGAAGTCTGCGCCTGTTGAGGCTGCCGCGGCTCAGACTTCTGTCAATGAGACGTGGGTATGCCCCTCCTGCGGGTCTGAGGGTCAGTCGAAAAATTCCGTGAGAACTGCGGATGCGCGAGACCGGCTCCGAAGACAGTGCGCTGCGCCTCCTGCGGTTACACCCCGGAGAATCAGGCAAAACCGCCGAAGTTCTGTCCGGAGTGCGGCAAACCGCTGTACTGACGCTATGAAATGCCGAAGATCGTTGAGGGTGGTGATAATAATGTCTGTTGTCCTTACTGTATCCGCGCTGTTCGGCTGTGGAGGAAGCGGGAAATACACGGTCGATGATATCATCTCGTTCCATACCTCCTACTATGGCATGGCAAGCAATCCGGTGTATGCCTTCGTGCTGCGAAAGCAGGATGAAAACTGGCTCTTCTCCGCAAGCTGCTGGGTCGAGAGCCGGGAGGACTATTACACATCCTTCAGTTCCTTCCCGATACCAACCGAGGAAGCGGAGAAATTCCTTGAGATCATCCGCGAGGAAGACGAGATCAGGCGGCTGCGGAAATACCGCAATCCGATACGCTTCTTCCACATAGCCGACGAGCCGATGCGCAGCTCCAGAATGACTTTCACCGACGGAAACAGCATTGAAAAAGAGACCAAGCTTTGCGACAGGGCTATTGACTGCCTGCGCGACCTCGCTGACAGACACTATGAAGCCGCTGAAAAAGCCGAGCTGATAGCGATAAAGAATAAGCTTACCTCGGTATTTATCCGTCTGAAGGATACCGAACCGTGGCGTTCGCATTCCTTCACTCTGAAAAAAGACGGCGACCAATGGTACTTTTCATTTGAATGCTCGTTCGGAGAGGACAGCTTGCCTGTAAAGGCGGAAAATGTCCGGCTTTCAGACGAGGAGACAGACGATGTGATCAGAATCATTGCGAGATATGACCTGATTTCCAAGGCGAGCGGATATGCCGAGCCGCCGGAAGATATCGACAGTATTACCGACCGGAATGTGTATATCACGGAATTCAGCCTTGCCGACGGGAGCGGGATAAACTCATCCCTCCCCGCGCCGGATGAGCTCACCGGCTGCCTTTACGGGCTTGCCGGGGCGAAGCTCCTGACTGAGGTCAATATCAGCCGTAGCTGCATGGATCATTCCTCATCATACTCATTCAGTCTCGAAAAGGCGGAAGACAACTGGTTTCTGTCCTTTGACTGCGCGACAGATAGAAAAGGATATCACACAAACGCGGAAAAGCTTCCTGTCAACGCCGAAGAGGCAGAGGAAATACTACGAATAGTCAGAGACCAACGTCTCATAAGCGAGGTTCTGTCGTATGAAGAGCCGCCGGAAAGCGACATATACGCCCTTGATGAGACCACATACAACACATCATTTGTTCTTTCGGACGGCAGCTCAGTACACGCCCCTATAAATGCGGGCAGTGAACTGTCAGACGCGTTCTATTCCCTTGCGGGCAGAATAAACAAAAAATAAACCGACTCTGTCAGTAAATAAAAAGGAGAATTAAATAAAATTATAAAAGAAGGATCAAGGGTTATCAAAACCCAAGATCCTTCTTTTGTGTTAGAATTATACTTGCAATGAACAAATCTAACACACTTAATTCTACCTCAAAACAGGCAGTTTTGCCAATGCTTATTCAGGATTATCTGGACATCTGTGATCCGGTACTGACATTTGACCGATTCATGGGAGGAATCGATCTGGAGAAATATCTGAAAAACATCCAGAAGCACTATACTGGAAGACTCAGATATAACCCGGTCAGCATGCTGAAAACAGTACTGTTCGGATTTATGACGAATGGCTACATTTCCTTACGGGAACTGGAGGACCAGTGCAGGGTTAATCTCCGGTTCATGTATCTTATCTTCGTATGCCTCAAGGTTATTTTGTTCAGGAAGATTTTTTCGAATAGGAGTGCCGTCACTGGCGGAGTGTCCGCGTTTTGGCGGCAAATGGTTCTCGTTATGATACAGCCGCATATAATCCCGTGTTGTCTGCCAGCTGATATCGTACTGTTCAGTTGCATCATATTTGGAGATCTCGCCGTCATATATCCGGCGGCCGATGTCCAAACACGTTGTTCTTTGGTGTATTTCATGGTAAGCCTCCTGTCCATGCAAGGATAACTTGTGTTTATGGATCTGAAGTCTGATGTTTTAACTATACAGAATCAACGTCTAAAAGTTAACCCATCTGCATCCAAAATAAGTTTACTACTTCATGGGAGACAGATTTCTGATGATCCCGCAAGTGCAAATATGATATGATACAAGTAGAAAACGGGGATGCCGTGGAAGTCTTTTGGGAAGATGCAGAGATCAAAACAACGTAGTTACATGGGTTCGGATTAATCGGGATATGATTTTAGGACGCGGTTGAATGGCTTTTGATGAAAGATTGCAATGATTTGAATGAGAGGTGACAGAATATGAATTTTAAACCAGAAAAGAAACTCGGCTTTGGCCTGATGCGGCTTCCGCATATGGATCCGCAGAATCCTGCGGATATCGATATCGAACAGGTGAAAAAGATGGTGGATATCTTTATGCAGAGGGGTTTCACCTATTTTGATACCGCATGGATGTACAACGATTTTGCCAGTGAATGTGCTGTAAAGACATGCCTTTCGGATCGTTATCCGAGAGAAAATTATACTCTTGCAACGAAATTGCACGCGGCTTTTTACAACACGATGGAAGAAAGAGATGAGATTTTCTTTAAGCAGCTGGAAAAATGTGGCGTTGAGTATTTTGACTATTATCTGATTCACGGCGTTGGTCACGGCATGCTAAAGCATATCGACACATTTGATGTGTGGAACTGGCTGGTTCAGAAGAAGGAAGTCGGCCTTGTCAGACACATTGGTTTCTCCTTCCATGATACGCCGGAGTTGCTGGAAGAGTTGCTGACGAAACATCCGGAAATGGAATTTGTTCAGCTTCAGATCAATTATCTGGACTGGGAGTCCGAATGGATTAACTCGAGGCGGTGCTATGAGGTGTGTGAAAAATTTGGCAAGCCGGTGATTGTGATGGAGCCTGTGAAAGGAGGAACGCTTGCAAAGATTCCGGCCGAAGCGGAGCAGCTGTTCAAAGATCACGATCCATCTCTGTCCGTTCCCAGCTATGCGATTCGTTTTGCCGCAAGTCTCCCGAATGTCATGGTCGTGCTCTCCGGTATGTCAAATATTGAACAGGTAGAGGACAATACCTCCTTTATGCAGGATTTTGAGCCTCTGACGGAAGAAGAGAAGGCACTCTGCTTCAAGGCTGGAGACATTATTAACAGTCAGATTACAGTTCCGTGTACTGGCTGCCATTATTGTACGGACGGATGCCCGAAGCATATAGCTATCCCGGAATATTTTTCTTTATACAATGAGGATATGCGCGAAAACCTTGCGGAAAAGGGATGGACTGTAAACTTTACCAATTATCAGGAGGTTGCGGCGAGACACGGAAAGGCGTCTGACTGTATCAAATGCGGACAGTGCGAAAGCATCTGCCCTCAGCATCTTCACATCATCGATTTTCTGGAAGATGTAAGCAGGCATTTTGAACACTGAGGAGTGGAGAGATATATGGCAGCATTTCCAAGTCCTGAAAATGAAGCAACATTGCAAATGATCCGCGATTAGTGTACAATATTATCGCTAAAATTTCTATGAGGGCTTCTCCGACGGAGGAGAAGCCTGTTCATTTACGCGAACAGTGAGCCGCAGCCGAATGCGAAGTATTCGTGTGCGGCGAGCGTCGCGATAGCGAGATAAAACTCGCGCAGCGTGTTTTATCTCGTTGTCAGAAGGTCTTTATTGATATAGCGGAGGAAGGCTGCAGAATCCCGACGATCTATCAGACGGGGATTACTCTTTTTTATCTGCCGGAATTCGCAATCTAAGGCCAAGGACGATCTGTCTCGTGGCGCTTGTTGTGGCACCCGATAAATTTAGCAAGGAGCCAAAAGCCCGTAAATATAAGGATTTTTAAGGAGATATAGAAGAAAATGAAACTAGGTATCGTCGGACTTCCGAATGTTGGTAAAAGCACTCTGTTTAATGCGCTGACCCAGGCAGGGGCAGAAATGGCGAATTATCCGTTCTGCACCATTGATCCAAATGTCGGCGTTGTGCCTGTTCCGGATGAGAGACTGAAGCTGCTTGGCGACTTCTTTCATTCCAAGAAGGTGACACCGGCAGTTGTCGAGTTCGTGGATATCGCCGGACTGGTAAAGGGCGCATCGAAGGGAGAAGGCCTGGGCAATCAGTTCCTCGCGAATATCCGTGAGTGCGACGCGATCGTTCATGTCGTCAGATGCTTTGAGGATCCGAATGTCATCCATGTAGATGGAAGTGTTGATCCGACCCGTGATATCGAGACCATTGATCTGGAGCTGATCTTCGCGGATCTCGAGGTACTGGAGAGAAGAATCGCGAAGACGACCAAGGCGGCCCGCATCGGCGACAAATCCGTCAAGACGGAGCTTGAGATGCTTCTGGCCCTGAAGGCGCACCTGGAGGATGGCAAGGATGCGATTTCGTTTGATCTGGAGCCTTACCGGGACGAGGAGAGTGTTCTGACCGCCTTTAATGAGCTGAATCTCCTGACCGCGAAGCCGGTGATCTATGCGGCAAATGTCGCGGAGGACGATCTTGCGGACGACGGCGCTTCCAATCCCCATGTTCAGGCGGTGCGGGAGTACGCGAAGGCGAAGAACAGCGAGGTCTTCGTGGTGAGTGCGGAGATCGAGGCGGAGATGTCCGAGATGAGCGAAGAGGATAAGGAGATGTTCCTTGAGGACCTCGGCGTGAAATCATCCGGAATGGACAAGCTGATTCAGGCCTCCTACCGCACGCTCGGTCTGATGAGCTTCCTGACCGGAGGTGAGGACGAGACCCGTGCGTGGACCATACGAATCGGCACAAAGGCACCGCAGGCGGCCGGAAAAATTCACACCGACTTTGAGCGCGGCTTCATCAAGGCGGAGGTCATTAATTACAAGGAGCTTCTGGACTGCGGTTCGTACGCGGCGGCACGTGAGAAGGGCCTGGTCCGCATGGAGGGCAAGGATTACGTCGTAAAGGACGGCGATGTGATTATTTTCCGTTTCAATGTATAAAGCAATCTCCCGAAGAGGGCCTTTTTAAGATCAGGCCAGACTTCGGGAGATTTTTTTACGCGAACAGTGAGCCGCAGCCGAATGCGAAGTATTCGTGTGCGGCGAGCGTCGCGATAGCGAGATAAAACTCGCGCAGCGTGTTTTATCTCGTTGTGTGAACAGGCGGGCAGTTGTCAGGAATCTGCTGCCTTCTTCAGCCGGGAAAAGTCTCAAAGAGTTACGTGGAAGGAGATATCCGGTTTCTTGTAGCTGATGAAGATCTTGCCGTGGTGGTTTTCTACGATCTGCTTTGCCATGGAAAGGCCGATGCCGTAGCCGGATTTTTTGCTGTTGTGTGAGGTGTCCTCGCGGTAAAAACGGTCGAAAAAGCGGGTGTAATCTGTACCTTCGCCATCTGCGTAGGTATTGGTTACGGTGAGATGGATGCCCTTGCCGTGATTTCTCGGATGCAGGGTGAGGAAGACGGTGCCGCCTTCGTCACAATATTTCGCGGCGTTGTCCAGTAGGATATTGAACAGCTCTGAGAGTGCACTCTGATCTCCGGTAAAGTGAAGCTCGTCGTCGATCACGGTTTCGAGACGCTTGCCCTGCTGTTCGATGACCGGCCGGAAGTTTTCTGCGGATTGTCTTGAGACTGCTGACAGATTCATGTCTTCCGGATGCTTGAAACTGGTTTCCTGCATCCTGGTAAGGGTGATCAGGTTGTTCACAAGACCGGTCAGGCGGGAAACCTGGTTGCGGATGCTGGTGGTCCACTCATTTTTTCCGTTGATCATCTCCAGGACCTCGGCATTGGCGGAGATCACAGTGAGCGGCGTCTTCAGCTCGTGTCCGGCATTGGTGATGAACTGTTTCTGGCTTTCGATGTTGCGGGCGATGGGCTGTACGACTTTCCGCGAGATGAAGGTGATGATAATCAGAAAAACAATCGTGCAGAATATGGCGAAGATGATCGAGTACCGGGAGAACATCTGAAAAGAACGATAATCGTTTGTGGAATCCATGAAAACGAGAATATAGGTTCCGTCTTCAGCGGGCTGTCCGTAATAGGAATAGATCATCTGGTTGTAATGGATCATTCCGCTGTTCTGACCGGATGCATAGCAGGATTCGGCAAAGCTGCGGGTTTCTTCCTCTGTGAGAGAGGAAATATGGTCGTTTTTCATGGTGAGAATGTGACCCTCTGCATCAAAAATTGCGGAAAAATACCGGATCTGATAGCTGCTCTCGGGGGTCAGCTCCAGATATTCTGTCTTTGTGCTGTCCGGACCGATTTTCAGAGCACGGAAATATTCGCGAAGCCTGTACAGAATGGAGTTGATGTTGATGGTGATACCGGTTTCGCCTGATGTCGAAGACGAAGAGCCGGATACCGTACCGCTTTCCGATGAGACATCCGGGGAGGCGTCGTAATCGTGGTAATCCGGGTCGTTCTTTTTCAGATAATCTTTGTATTCATTGAGCGTGATGGATGGAAGCTCGCCGCCGTTGTCCGCGATATATTGCAGCTCATCGTGTATATCGGACGATCTGTTCAGATAATTGAACAGGTTGACGGGGATGAGCAGAAGAACCATCAGGATGATGATGGCAAGGGTAGAATAAAGGATGAACTGGTGCTGTAATTTCTTGATCATTCCGGACTCCCTTTCAAAGTAAACTGCCATACGATAAATTGCGCCACATACGGTATAAGCTGCGGAATTGCTCCGCGCTTTGCACTCCCGCAATCCCACAGATAACCGGCTTTGTCGGTCTGCTGCGGCGTTCACCCCACCGCTTCACACTTTGTGTCAGCGGGTGTGGCTCGCTGCCGGGACACATTCCATTATGTGCCTCTTGCGCGTTTATTTAAGTGCCTGGGGCGGTCGGCCCGCTTCGCTGATTATCTGAATTGACGCAGCACGTAGGTTCCGCCGTGTTCACCGGCGATTTCAATATCAGCCCGGATTGCCTGAAGCTTGTTGCGCAGATAGCAGACATATACCCATACGATCTCCGGATCCTTATCAGTATTATCGCTCCAGATATGGTCGAGGAGTTCCTGCGTCGTCAGCTCTTTTCCTGCGTTCAGCATGAAAAATTCCATCATCTTTGTCTCTTTGCCGGCCAGGCGTATGGAGTTGTGACTGGAGAGCTCCTGCTCATCGGTATTCAGCGTGACATCTCCGAGGCGAAGCTGCTTTGGGGTGTAGGACTCGGAGCGGCGGGTGAGTGAGCGGATCCGGGCGAGAAGCTCGCCCATTGCAAAGGGTTTGGTCAGATAGTCGTCGGCACCGGCGTCCAGACCGGTGATACGGTCGTCAATTTCTGCCTTCGCCGTGAGCATGATAACGGGCGTCACGTTGCCACGGCTCCGCAGAACCCTCAGGGCTTCGATCCCGTCCATCTTCGGCATCATGATGTCAAAGATCATGCAGTCATAAGGGGCAGCCGCTGCTTTTTGTACGGCTGCTTCACCGTCATAAACTGCGTCAATTTCGTAACCTGCGTGTGAGAGAACCGCGACCAGTGCGCGGGAGAGATCCGGTTCATCTTCTGCCAGTAATAATTTCATTCTATCTATATGGCTCCTTTCTGCTGTTATCTTGCTGCGTCGCCCATCGGGTCCGGGATGCTCATGATCGGGCATGAGGTGCCTGACAGGCCTGAAATTTCCATCGGGTCTGATGCATGTCAGGCAGACGGGCTCTTTGTCTTACTGCTCTTTAGCGGAGCCTCCGTTGATCAGAGCGCGGATCGTCTGCATAGAGACGTCGCAGGACGCCAGTTCATCCGCGCACCGCTTCAGTTCAGAGGTGATCATCGAAGCATTGGATATGTTCTGCTTGTACTTGAGCTGGTGTTCCAGACTTGCCCACATGTCCATCGCAATGGTCCGGAGCTGAATCTCGACATAGTATTCTCCCGGGAAATTTCCGCGGACATCCTCATACGGAACGGCAGCCTTCAGAATCATATGGTAACTCCGGTAACCGTTTGGCTTGGCGTTTCGGATGTAATCCTTTTCTGTTATAACAGTCAGATCAGAGGATGCTTTCAGGTGACGTATGATGGCGTAGATGTCGTCGATGAATCGGGTCACGATGCGGATACCGATTGCATCAGTGATGACATTGAGCGCGGAATCGGGTGTCTCGGGCAAACCTTTCCGTCTGCATTTCTCACGCATGCTTTCCTCGCTCTTGATCCTGGCACTGAGATGTTCATAGATACCTTCGCCCTTCTCGGAACGAAAACTGTCGTTATAGGCGCGGATGCGGTCGGTCATGCTGTCCATCACAAACTTCAGCGCGGACTTATATTTTCCGTAAACGGAGTCTTCCGTATCCGCGGTCTGCGGCTCCGGCCCGGCGTCCTTCGTATCCGTGGTCTGCGGCTCCGGCCCGGCGCCCTTCGTATCCGCACTCTGCGGCTTCGGCCCGGCGTCCTTCGTATCCGCACTCTGCGGCTCCGGCTCGGCGTCTGTCGCGTCAGTGCATCTTGTCTGAACCCAGTAGGCACCCATGCTCTGACCGGGCTTTCCGGTGACTTCGTCATTGAGATAGGCGGAAAGATCCGTATCTTCCGGTTTCCAGGAAAGAGCAGCTTCCACGGTCGGGAATTCGATTTCAGCGTACCAGAATTCCGTTTTCTGCCCCTCGTCGACATGGTTTACTTCGAGATGGCTGCCGTCCGGAAGCAGATATGTCCTCCGGATTTTCGGGATCAGAGGGAGCTGGATGAGATCCTCCAGCTGTATGAATTTGTCTTCTGAGATGGAAAGCTCGATCTCTTTTCTGGCAAGTGTCCCTGAGGATTTGAAGCAGAGAATATAATCCGTATCTCCTCCACTTCTGGATTCCTCCCGGATCCGGACGGTCGGCGTGACCGAGAGATATCCCTGACGCATCCGATATTCAAAAAGAAGAGGGAAGGGCTTCTCCGGCCAACCCTTTACCATCCATTTTCTTTCAATTTCCATATAATGTGCCTCATTTCTGCAGGTTCTGTATTCTGGATTATAGCAGCTGTTTCCTCTGCGATTTTATTTTAACATGGAAATGAAAGGATTGTGTGAAATAATAATCACGGTCTCCGAAATCTTGAAAACATGCGGGGCATGTGCTATGGTAAGGTTGTTTTTTACGTTGATCCAGGGAAAAAGGCACCTTACCCGCACGGGGAAGTGTACTTTCATGACTATATAATAAGGAAGAAGAACTATGGCAAATCTGTTAAAAACCATGCTTGCCGTCGGGGCATGCAAGGCATCGAGGACGGCACTCCGGATGATGCACCGGGGAGGCACGACGACGCCGGGCCGGCTGGCGATGAAGATCGATGGTGATATTCTGGAGACGGTTTCCCGGGACATGGAAATCATTGTGGTGACCGGAACAAACGGGAAGACGACGACTTCGAATATGATCGATCACGCGCTTTCGGGCAGCGGCAGAGAGGTGCTTGCGAATAAGTCCGGGGCAAATCTGCTTCCTGGCGTTACGGCGGAGTTTACCTCGAACGCGACGGCGACAGGCAGACCGAAAAAGCACTATGCAGTGATTGAATGCGATGAGGGCGCCCTCAAACAGGTCGTCCCGAGGATACATCCGAAGGTGATTGTCGTGACGAATCTTTTCCGTGATCAGCTGGACCGGTACGGTGAGGTCATGCATACGCTTGAGGAGATACGTAAGGGAATCCGCCTGGTTCCGGACGCGATTCTCTGTCTGAACGCCGATGATTCCCTGACGGCATCTCTGGCGCTCGGCGTTCCGAACCCGGTGACGTATTTCGGTATCGACTGTCCCGTCGGAGAACAGAAAAATGTGGAGATTTCTGACGCAAGATATTGTATCCGGTGCGGCACAGAGTATGAGTATGATTACCATACCTATGCGCATCTGGGAGGGTTCCGCTGTCCGAAATGCGGATACCGCAGGATCCGTCCGGCGGTTGCCGTGACCGGGATCGAGAAGGTATCTTCCTCAGGGAGTGTTGTGCGGATGCGGTTCGGAGCAGACGGGAGTACGGACGCCGCCGCAGAAGATGGCAGGATCAGAGGAACAGCCGACGGGACAGAAGGCGGAAGGGACAAAAGCAACGCTGCCGGGGCAGAGGAAGGCAAGGGCAGAGACACCGCCACAGAGACAGAGCAGGAGGTCACGATCGGGCTCCCGGCTGTCTATAATATCTATAACGGTGCAGCCGCGATCGCCGCATATCAGGCAGCGGGCTTTGACCGTAAGGAGATCGTCACTTCGCTGGCGGACGTGCACAGCAGTTTCGGCAGAATGGAAACCTTCCGGCTCGGAGAAGTTCCGGTTCAGATGATTCTGGTGAAGAATCCGGCCGGGTGCAATCAGGCCTTATCTTATCTCTCCGGACTCGGTGAGGATTACCAGGCGGTCTTCTGCCTGAATGACCGGACTGCGGACGGACATGATATCTCCTGGATCTGGGATGCGGATTTTGAAAAGGTCTGTCGGGATCCGCATATGAGGCATGCTTTTGTTCTGGGAGACAGAGCGGACGACATGCGCCTGAGGCTGAAGTACGCGGACGCTGAGGAAGAGGACATAGAGAAGGTGGCAGATAATGCGGCACTGATTGAAAAGCTGAAGAAAAGCACGGTTCCGGTATTTATTCTTCCGAATTATACATCCATGCTTTCTCTTCGGGCGGCGCTCGGAGCGATTACCGGGAAACAGGAATTCTGGAAAGGCTGACAAGGAGAGGAAGGTTGAGCTATGAGTGAATTGAAAATCTGCCATCTCTATCCGGAAGTGCTGAATCTGTACGGAGACCGCGGAAATATCCGGTGCATGCAGAAACGGCTGGAGTGGAGAGGCATTGACGCGAGCATTACGCGGGTCGGCCTTGGAGATCATGAGGATCTCTCCCAATATGATCTGTTCTTTATCGGCGGCGGCCAGGATTTTGAACAGGAGGTTCTTTTGAAGGACCTGAAGGCAGGAAAGGCGGACGCGATCCGTTCAGCCATTGAGGACGGAAAAACATTTCTGTGCATCTGCGGCGGTTACCAGATGCTCGGACATTACTATGAAACCTATGACGGAGTCAGATGTGAGTTTCTGGGCGCGGTTGATTTTTATACCAGGGGCGGAAGCACCCGGATGATTGATAATTATGCCTTCCGGCTGGATGCCTCCTGTGGCGGAAGCACGGTTGTCGGTTTTGAAAATCACAGCGGCAGAACATATCTGGGCAAGGGCGTGAAACCGCTCGGTACGGTTTTGAAGGGCTATGGAAACAACGGAGAAGATGGAACAGAGGGCGTGCACTACAGGAATGTTTTTGGTTCCTACAGCCATGGGCCGGTGCTGCCGAAGAACCCGGAGTTTTGCGA
Organism: Bilifractor sp. HCP3S3_D3; assembly: GCF_052063915.1. Classification (NCBI taxonomy): domain Bacteria; kingdom Bacillati; phylum Bacillota; class Clostridia; order Lachnospirales; family Lachnospiraceae; genus Bilifractor; species Bilifractor sp. HCP3S3_D3. The sequence goes on along the minus strand of NZ_JBQHWP010000001.1, from coordinate 87,391 downwards.
TTTCCTGCTGAAAACGGCACTGGAACGGAAATATGGAAGCTTTGATCTGGAGCCGCTGGAGGATGCTTTTGAAAAACAGGCCCACGACAGCGTTCTTGCTGGCGTAAAGGCCGGCACCGCCGGAGCAGATGACTGAGCACATTTGGATTGAAAGAGCCCTGGAACCTGAGATGCCGGTGATCGGTGAGCTGGTATCGTGAGCTGGTATAAATTGGAGACATCTGTGTATGCAGGAGAAAAAACTGAAAATTGAAAAGCTCGCGATGCGGATCTCTTTTATCGGGACAGTGGCATTTGCTGCCGCCGAGTTCCTGATTTTTCTGATCGCGGGTTCGAGAGCGGTTCTGATGGACTTTGTCTTCGATTTCGTCGACGTGATTCTCATTGGACCGTTGATGGTTCTGATTCCGTTTCTTTATAAGCCGGCATCGGAACGGCATCCGTACGGGTACGGACAGGTGGAGTCGCTGTTTATTATCATGAAGTACCTCGCTCTGGTAATTGTGGATATCGATCTTCTGTACGACAATATCCGCACAATAATCGGCGGAGGGCAGATGATCGATGCCGGTGCCGTCTTTCTGTATGAGATGATTTCGAGCATCGGCACGCTGGCGATGTGCCTGGTTCTGAAGCACCTCAGCCGCAAGTATGAGTCCATGATCATCGAAGCGGAGATCTACTCCTGGAAAATTTATGTATATACCAGCGCGGGACTTGCACTGGCCTTTCTTCTGACTATTTTCCTGAAGAAAACGCTGTATGCATTTGTCACGCCCTACATGGATCCGGTGATTGCGTCGGTGATGGCGATTGTCCTGATCATCCGTCCGATTCGGGAAATCGCGGCAAATACCCGGAATCTTCTGCTGTTCTCGGCACCGCCGGAGACCGTTGAGGAGGTACGTGCGGTAGCTGAGGAGGAGCTGCGGAAATATTCATGTGATATTAACTTCCTCGAGGTTATCCAGACCGGAAGAAAGACCTGGGTGGAGATTTACATTGACAGTGAATCGGATGTTGTGGTTCTGCGTCATCTGCATCTGATTCGTGACGCGATTCGGGAGAAACTAAAGGATAAATTTGATCAGTATTATGTGGAGCTGATACCGGATATTCCGAATTGACCGAAGAAGATGTTGTGGAGAAAGCCTTGCCTCTGACATTGATTCTATTGAGCGGTTGGAATCATAGCCATGGTTAAGCCTGGCGCCATCAACGATCCGGCGCAGCGTACGATTTACAGAAGGACACTGCTGCCTGAAAGTGGCAGCTTCGCTACATCATGTATCAGATCTGCGATAAGACACAAAATAGACCGGCCCTGTAACGGGGCCGGTTTTTTGGCTTGGCTTTTTCACATAATTTTCGCGAAAATCGGTTGATTTTTAGAGGACGCAAGACTAAAATGGGAACATAGGTGGTGATTTGTGGTGAATTGTGGTAGAAAAGGGAGACCAGAACGCTTCTTGGGGAGGAAGTGGAGGATTCTCTGCCGCGGTCACGAATGAGGTTATTGTTTCTATGTTCATGGGTGAGTACAGCCATACAATTGATAGCAAAGGAAGACTGATCATCCCATCCAAGTTCAGGGAGGAGCTTGGGGAGAACTTTGTCCTGACAAGAGGATTGGATGGATGTCTGTCGATCTATCCGGCTGCATCGTGGAAAGCCTTCGAGAAGAAACTGGCCGAATTGCCACTTACAAGTAAAGATGCAAGAACCTTCACCCGTTTCTTTGTCAGCGGAGCAACAGGCTGTGAACTGGACAAGCAGGGGAGAATTCTCGTGCCGGGTACGCTGCGGGAATATGCAGGTCTGGAAAAGGATGTGATTCTGGCCGGGAACCTGGATCGCATTGAAGTCTGGAGCAAGGACCGGTGGGCGGATAACAACGATTACGAAGACATGGATGCCATTGCGAAGGGACTGCAGGATATTGGAGTGTCAATCTGAAGTCTGATGCAGGAGCTGGGATATGGAATTCAGTCATAAATCGGTATTGTTAAATGAGACCATCGAGAATCTGAAGATTAAGCCTGACGGAATCTACGTGGACGGCACATTAGGGGGTGGCGGACACGCATTTGAAGTTTGCAAGCGTCTTACAGGTGGGGGAAGACTCATCGGGATTGATCAGGATGCTGACGCGATTGAGGCGGCCGGGAATCGTCTTATGGAATATAAGGATCGGGTAACGATTCTTCGGGGCAACTATCACGAGATGAAAAGCATGCTGACAGATCAGGGCATTGCCGGCGCAGACGGTATATTGCTGGATCTTGGTGTATCTTCGCACCAGCTGGATGATTCAAGCCGTGGATTTACCTACCGGGCAGACGCCCCACTGGACATGAGAATGGACCAGAGGCGTGAGCTTTCTGCTTATACGGTCGTAAACACCTACAGCAAAGAGCAGTTGTATCAAGTGATTCGTGATTATGGTGAGGAGAAATTTGCCGAGAATATCGCCAAACATATCTGTCTGGAGCGGGAGAAAAAACCAATCCGGACAACCGGAGAACTTGCCGGTATCATCAAGGCCTCTATTCCGGCCAGAATGAGAGCGACAGGCGGACATCCGGCGAAGCGGACGTTTCAGGCGATCCGTATAGAGGTTAACGGTGAACTTGATGTTCTGAAGGATTCGCTGGACAGCATGATCGGTCTGCTGAATGAGGGCGGAAGAATCTGTGTGATTACGTTTCATTCTCTGGAGGACCGCATCGTCAAGAACATTTTTAAAAGAAATGAAAACCCGTGTATCTGTCCTCCGCAGTTTCCGGTCTGTGTATGCGGAAGAAAGTCAAAAGGTTTTGTAGTTACACGAAAGCCTATCGTTCCATCGGTAGAAGAAATGGAAGAAAATCCCCGCTCGAAGAGTGCCAAGCTCAGGGTATTCGAGAAGCGAAGCGCAGGATGATTCTCCTGAATACAGGATAACAGGAATGGCCAGAAGAAATACGAAATCATATACAAATGCAAAACGAAGGGTAAATTCGATAAAATCGGGTTCGGCAAAGTACTACAGACTGCAGGAATCATATGAAGACGGTAATGCCGTCCGAAGTTTCGAGGAAGAGACAGAGGAGGACATTATTGAGGAGGTAAAGCCGAAGGTGAGTGAGCGGACAAAGAGCAACCGCGCCAGGGCGAAGAATATGAGCGCCGGATATGTTCTTTTTCTTTCCGCAGTATGTATCGTCACGGTTTTTCTCTGCATTCATTATCTGCAGCTCCGCTCTGATCTGACCAATCAGACAGAGGAAATCGCCTCGATGCAGAATGCGCTCAGTCAGCTTAAAGCGGATAATGACGCATATTACAAGGAAACCATGGCATCACTGTCGATGGATGATGTGAAAGATACGGCATTGAATAAGCTGAATATGCATTACGCAACGGAATCCCAGATTCGTTATTACAGCGCAGAGGATGAGAGCTATGTGCGTCAGTACCAGAACTTATCGGAAGACGATGGCTGATTCGGATGAGTCGGGAGAGAAAAACGACTGCGAATCACCGATGGATCCGGGATGCTGAATGGAAAACGAGACAGGCAGACATTATTATGTTATAATTTCAGAACCATGTGAATTGATCTGAGAAGACGCGCCGCTGTCGTCAGACAGTGCGTATCCGCGGCTTCCCAGATTAGTTCATATGGTTCTGATGTTTTTTGCACAGAAAAGTATATTCTGGGACTGCTTTTCTCGGGAAAAGACAGAACTGTGCGCCTGAAAAAGGAGATTTGATTTGAGCAGAAGAACGAATCGAAGAGAACGTCTGGAAAAGAGAAGAGAGCGACGCATGCGTCAGCGCCGGATCGGATACAGGACGAGCAGAAAGCTTGTGGGTCTGTTCCTTCTGGTTGTCCTATGCCTGGCGGGGCTTGCCCTTCGGATTACCTATATCAACGCCTCTCAGGGTGAGCGGTATGAAAGAATCGTGCAGACACAGGCACAGCAGCAGTACTCGAGCTCGACGATTCCTTATCGGAGAGGAGATATTACAGACCGGAACGGGACAATTCTGGCCTCAAGTGAGAAGGAGTACAATGTCATTCTGGACTGTAAGGTCGTGAATACTGAGGTGAACGGTCTGGACGGGACTTCCAGCCAGACATATCTGGAGCCTACGGTAAAGGCACTTGTCAATGTTCTGGGAATTGATGAGGCTTCGATTCGCAAGCTGCTTACGGATGATGAGACAAAGAACAGCCAGTATCAGATTCTGAAGAAAGGATTGTCCATCACGGACAAGCAAAAATTCGAAGAATACACAGATGTGACCAGCGAGGAAAATGCGAAACTCACCGATGAGGAGAAGGAAGAAAGGGAAGACATCAAGGGAGTCTGGTTTGAAGAAAATTATGTCCGGACGTATCCGCTGAATTCACTTGCCTGCGACACGATCGGCTTTACCTATGACGGCACAACCGCGGACTGGGGAATTGAAGGATACTACTCAGACATTCTCAACGGAGTCGACGGAAGACAGTATGGATATTACACCGATAACGCGGATGTAGAGCAGTCTACTATTGCCGCGAAGGACGGGGATAACGTCGTATCCACGATCGATGTTAATGTCCAGCAGATTATCCGTGACGCGCTGGAAGCGTATGAGAATGAGCAGGCAGATAATGAAGAGAAGAATAACGGCGCAAAAAATGTAGGTGTCGTTGTGATGGATCCGAACACTGGAGAAGTTCTGGGCCTGGATTCCGATAAATGGTATGACCTGAATAACCCGCGTGATCTGACTCCTTTCTATTCCGAGGAAGAGATCAAGAAGATGAGCAATGACGATATGATGGATGCTCTGAGCAATCTGTGGCAGAACTTTACCATATCAAATGCTTTTGAGCCGGGATCGGTTTACAAGCCGATCACTGTCGCAGAGGGATACACGACCGGAGTTCTGAATGATAATTCCACCTTTATCTGTGACGGGGGACAGCAGGTGGCCGATAAATATATTGCCTGCGAGGGCACTCACGGGCAGGTTACGGTTGACGAGGTAGTGAAGTATTCCTGCAACGATGCGCTGATGCAGATTGGCGCATTGATTGGCGAGAAGAACTTCCTCAAATACGACAACATCTTTAATTTCGGCATGAAGACCGGCATAGATCTTCCCGGGGAGAGCTCGGGCCTCCTGTTTGACGCGGATACCATGGGACCGGTCGAGCTGGCAACATCCTCCTTCGGGCAGGGATTCACTGTAACGATGATTCAGGAGGCCGCTGCGATCTCCGCAGCCATCAACGGCGGCTATTATTATAAACCGCACGTCGTTAAGCAGATCACGGATGAAAATGGTGCTGTGGTTCAGACCATTAACCCGGTTCTTGAAAGAAGGACGAACACCGAGGCGGTGAGTGAGAAGGTCCGGGAGGCCATGGGAACGATAATGGAGTATGGCGGAACCGGCTATGTGGCAAAAATTCCGGGCTACAGCATGGGAGGAAAAACAGGAACCGCAGAGACGCTTCCGCGGGGCAACAACAAGTATATTCTTTCCTTTATCGGATTTGCGCCGCTTGACGATCCGAAGGTTGTGGTCTATGTTACGGTTGATGAGCCGAACGCAGAGAATCAGGAATCTTCATGCTACGCCGAAAGCATTGCCCGGAACATCTTCACGGAGCTTCTTCCATATATGAATATCTTCCCGGATGAAGACGGGTACACTGCTTCAGATGTCGAGACAGGCTTTGTAACTACTGCGCAAATGATCAACAAGGAGTTCTCGATTGGCGAGAATGGCCCGATTTATACGACAACGGGAGGTTCAGCTTCCGGAAATGCCACACCTTCTGGAAATGGAGAGACGGATGCGTCTACGACGGAGGCGGGAGAAACTGTGACTGGCAATGATACAACCGTAGGAACGGCACAGGATGGAACGGATCTGCCGACCGTGGACATCGGTTCGGAGGATACCGAGAGCGGGAACGATTACTTTACCGATGGCGTCAGCAATGAAGACCTTTCAAATTACCTGGCGGAGAATCAGTAATGGAATATATCCCGCAGGCGGTTGACAGGATGCGCAAATTATGTAATATATGTGTACGGCACAAGGACTGCGAAAAAATAGTCGGAGTGTTAACTGACCGGGCTTTTTCGGGGCGCCGGTCAGTTATCATATGAAATCAGGAGTGGGAGACAGAATATGAGATGGATTGAATTTTTACCGGTATTTATAGCGTTTCTGGTGACTGCGGTCTGCACAGGACTGCTGATTCCTTTTTTGAATCGCAAAAAGGTAGATCAGACAGAACGGAAGGAGGGCGTTGCATCTCATCTGAAGAAGGCGGGAACACCGACGATGGGCGGTATTGCGATTATCGCGGGAATTCTTGTGGTGGCGCTTCTCTATTTCCGGTCAGAGCCGGCCATCGTCCCGATCATGATACTGACCTTTGGCTTCGGACTGGTAGGCTTTCTGGATGACTTTCTGAAGGTGGTACTTCACCGTTCCGACGGACTTATTGCATGGCAGAAGCTGATTCTTGAATTTGTTGTGACCGCCGTCTTTCTGTATGTGATGGTGCATGTGTACGGTGTTTCCCTTTCCATGCTCGTTCCGTTCAACACAGCGGCATCTGTCGATTTCGGGGCCTTCAGTATTCCATTCGCTTTTCTTGTGATTCTCGCGACGGTGAACGGTGTAAACTTCACCGACGGTCTGGACGGGCTTGCATCCTCCGTCACGATTGTGGTTGCACTGTTCTTCTCGGTATCGTCGATGATGCTTTCCGGCGGAATCACGCCCGTTACCTTTGCTGTGGTCGGCTCTCTGATGGGATTCCTTCTGTTCAACGCTTATCCGGCGAAGATCTTCATGGGAGATACCGGATCTCTGGCGCTGGGCGGCTTTGTTGCCGGGAGCGCGTATATGATGAAGATGCCGCTGTACATTCCGATTGTCGGATTTATCTATGCTTTTGAGCTGGTGTCTGTAGCGCTTCAGGTAACGTATTTCAAGCTGACCCACGGAAAACGGATCTTCAAGATGACGCCGATTCACCATCATTTCGAGCTTTGTGGATGGTCTGAGACCAGGATTGTGACAACCTTCACGATTATTACGGCTCTGCTCTGCCTCCTCGCCACAAAGTAATACGGCGAGTCAGGGTCAGGCGCAGCAAGACCGGTGAGTACAATGACAAAGCTGTTTTCCTGTCACAAAGTAATGCGGCGAGTCAGGACCGGCACAGGATTTATCAGAGGTAAATATCCAGGCTCCGGAAACGGAGCCGTTATTTCAGAATAAAGAAGGGACATAGACATGGATTTAAAGGGAAAGAAAGTACTTGTATTCGGATCCGGAAAAAGCGGTATCGGCGCAGCACACCTTCTACTGGCAAAGGGTGCGGTGCCGGTGATTTATGACGGCAATGAGAAAGCGGACCGGAAGAAGATTCTTGATAATCTGGGCCGGGATGTGGAGATCATTCTCGGCAGTCTCCCGGAGGAGAAGGCGAAACAGATTGACCTTGTGGTCATGAGCCCGGGAGTTCCCTGCGACATACCGGTTGTACAGGATTTTTACGCGAGAGGGATTCCGGTCTGGGGAGAGATTGAGCTTGCTTACAGGATTGGCAAGGGGAAAGTGCTCGCAGTCACAGGAACGAATGGAAAAACGACAACTGTGACGCTCCTGGGCGAGATTATGAAGGATTATTTCCCTGAGGTCTATGTGGTTGGAAATATTGGGACACCTTACACAGACGTGGTTCTCGAGCAGAGTGAGAACGCGTGGACAGTGGCGGAAGTCAGCAGCTTTCAGCTGGAGACCATTGACCGTTTTCATCCGGTTGCATCAGCAATTACGAATATTACAGAGGATCACCTGAACCGCCATCATACAATGGCGGAATATATTCGGTGTAAGGAGCGGATCGCGGAAAATCAGACTTCGGAGGATATCTGCGTTCTAAATTATGAGGACGATGTACTTCGTGAATTCGGCAGCAAGGTTAGAGCAGAGGTGATCTATTTTTCCAGCCGCAGAGTTCTGAAACATGGAATATATCTGGACGGCGGTACGATTTACATCGCGGATGGTAAGGAAAAGCTTCCGGTAGTCCGGACAGATGATCTTCAGCTTCTCGGCCTTCATAACTTTGAAAACATCATGGTTGCTGTTGCCATGGCGTATCACGCGGGTGTACCTGTGGAGAGTATCCGTAAGACGGTATGCGCTTTCAAAGGAGTTGAACATCGCATAGAGTATGTGGCCGAGGTAAACGGCGTAAGATACTATAACGATTCTAAGGGCACGAATCCGGATGCTGCCATTAAGGGAATTCAGGCGATGAACCGGCCGACCTGTCTGATCGGGGGCGGTTTCGACAAGGAGCTGGCTTTTGATGAATGGATCAAGGCGTTTGACGGTAAAGTAAAGTTTCTCGCACTGATCGGACAGACAAGAGAAAAGATCGCAGAGACAGCAGTGCGGCTTGGCTTCCCGAAGGAGGATATTGCTTTCTTCGATAATCTGGAGGAGGCGACGAAGGCTTGCGCGGAACATGCGGTTCCCGGAGATGCCGTTCTGCTCTCTCCGGCGTGCGCGAGCTGGGGCCAGTTTGACAATTACGAGCAGCGGGGAGATATGTTCAAGCAGTACGTCAGAAGCATGTGCGGATGCCACGAATAAAGGAGTTCGTTTTGGATCAGGAAAAAAGAGGACATCAGGAAAAGAAAAAACGGGAGAGGATCCGGAGGAAAAAATTGCGGATTACCCTTGCGGCTGTCGGAGGCCTTCTGGTGTGCTTCGTGATTTTCATCGGCGTTTTTTATGTTCCGGATCGAAATGCGGAAGTGACAGGGAGTTCGCGGTATACGGAAAAGGAGATCAGGGAGATGGTGTTCGGAGGCTTCGCAGATCGGAATTCTCTGTATCTGTGCTATGTCAGGAAGACGATTAAGCCTGAAAACGCACCGTTCATCTCGTCTATACATGTGGAATACACGGGCCACAGCAGTGTCAGGCTCGTAGTAAATGAAAATTCTCCGGTTGGATATGTTCAGCAGGACGGAATCAACTATTATTTTGATGCAAACGGAATCGTGCTGGAAGCGGTCAAGGACGATAATCCAACGTCTGATGAGGAGGAGACAGAGTCCGTGGTGTCTTCGTCAGCGGTTTCTTCTTCGTCCGTTTCTTCCTCTTCGGTTTCTTCATCCGGCACGCAGAAGACCGATTACAAGTCGCTCGGCCTTACTGCTACGCTGGTGGATCTCAACGGCGACGGCGTTCCCGAGACAGATGCGGAGGGAAACTGGCTTGTGGACACCGATGGCGACGGGATGGTTGATCAGACGACTTCTGGTGTCGGACTGATTGATATTGACGGCGACGGCGTTCCCGACATCACACAGACCGACTATGATAATGCGAAGGCAGCGAAAGAAGAAGAGAAAAAGGAGAAGGCTCAGGCGTCTGCGGTAGCTGCAGCGGATTCCTCTGCGAGTCAGACGGAGAATGGATCCGATGTACTTCAGGCTGTTTCAACCGGTTCTTCTGAATCTGCTGGCGGCTCTTCCGCTGACACGGAGTATCATCCGGCATTGACAGATGTTACAAGGATTATCGGACTGACCGACAAGAAATTGACGGTTGGAAAGGCCGTTCCGGTTTCAGACAATAGCGTTTTTTCAACGATACAGGCCTTAAGCCGGCTGATCAGCAAATTCGGAATCAGGCCCGATAAGATCGTATTTGACAAGGACCAGAATATTACCCTGTATTACAACGATGGCAAGGTGAAGATTCTTCTTGGACAGGATACGCTTCTGGAGGACAAGATGACGAAGGCTGCGGCGATTCTGCCTCAGCTCTCTGGAATGGAAGGAACACTTCATCTTGAGTCCTATACGGAGGATACCGTAAATATCATCTTCGATACGACGGAGACGGGAGAGAACTCCTCCGACAGTTCCGGAGGTACGGGAACGACGGCTGCTTCCGGGAAGACTGCCGGTGCGGGGAATACGGCCGCTGAGAGAGCGGGTACAACGGATGAAAACGGCGGATCGGCAGATACGTATACCGTGGGCGGAGACGGAAGCACGAGTGTCACATACGGAGACGCAGATACCGATGGCACCGGCGGAGACGGAAGCACGGACGCCACATACGGAGACGTAGATACCGATGGCACCGGCGGAGACGGAAGCACGGACGCCACATACGGAGACGTAGATACCGATGGCACCGGCGGAGATGGAAGCATGGATGCCACATATGGAAATGAAAACACCGATGACGCCGGCACAGACGGAACGGCGGATGGCTATGGCGGAGCTGCATACTGATGACCGCGGGCGCCTACGTTTTTTTGAAAAAGTGTTGAATATTTCCAACGAAGACTATATTATAGGAAGTGTGTTATTTTCTTTGATTATAAGGAATGAGGGAAGATAAATAATTGGCAGAAGACCTGCTTCAGGTCTCTGGTCAGATAAAGGAGGAAGCATTTTGTTAGAGATTATGACGAACGAGGCTGAATCTTCAGCAAAGATTGTGGTAATTGGTGTCGGAGGCGCCGGCAACAATGCCGTAAACAGAATGGTAGACGAGTCCATCGGAGGGGTGGAATTCGTTGGAATCAATACAGATAAGCAGGCACTGACACTTTGTAAGGCACCGACTGTTCTGCAGATCGGCGAGAAGGTTACCAAGGGACTTGGGGCAGGAGCAAAGCCTGAGGTAGGACAGAAGGCGGCAGAGGAGAGTGCGGACGAGATCAAGAAGCTCGTGGAAGGCGCCGACATGGTATTCGTCACCTGCGGTATGGGCGGCGGAACCGGAACCGGTGCTGCTCCGGTGGTTGCAAGTCTGGCAAAGGAAGCCGGATGCCTGACAGTCGGTGTGGTTACCAAGCCGTTCCGTTTTGAAGCAAAGCAGCGGATGACAAATGCTCTTTCCGGTATCGACAGACTGAAGCAGAATGTAGACACCTTAATTGTGATCCCTAATGATAAGCTTCTCGAGATCGTGGATCGCCGCACGACGATGCCGGAGGCATTGAAGAAGGCGGATGAGGTGCTTCAGGAGGCAGTGCAGGGCATTACGGATCTGATCAATGTACCCGCGCTGATCAACCTTGACTTCGCGGATGTACAGACGGTTATGAAGGACAAGGGGATGGCGCATATCGGAATCGGCGCTTCCAAGGGCGATGACAAGGCACTTGAGGCGGTTCAGGAGGCGGTTCAGTCCCCACTTCTGGAGACAACGATTGAGGGTGCTTCCAATGTCATCATCAATATCTCAGGAGATATCAGCCTGATGGATGCCAATGACGCTGCCAGCTATGTACAGAATCTTGCCGGCGACGACGCAAATATCATTTTCGGCGCGATGTATGACGACTCCACGCCGGATACCTGCAAGATTACAGTAATTGCGACCGGACTGGATGATGCATCCGCCAGAGTCGCGAACGTAAAGGACGCAGAGGCGGAGAAAATCGAGAAGACAGAGCCGACAATCCTCGGTTCCTCACAGAACCGCAGGAGCGGAGCCGCAGCTAAGACTGCACCTTCCTATTCCATGCCGAGCTTTACGATTCCGAAGCCGGCCGCTGCACCAACCACGTCGAGACCGACAGCTCCGAAGACACCGAAGAAGGATATCCAGATTCCGGATTTCCTTCAGAAGCACTGAGATAGGGAGCACAGGAGGTGTATTTTCCCTCTGCAGGGAATAAGGACATCTTTCCGGTTCCTGCATGGAAGGAAGACTTGTGTCTGATTCAGGAGAAGAACAACAGATCTCAGAGATACCGAATGGGATCATAATTATCGAATTGGATATATTAAGAGATTTTACAGCCCGGAACCTATCCGGGCTGTTTTAGACTGCAGATATTATCGTCGAGGTTCTGCCGCGATAGCAGGAAGTCCGGCGATTCAGGGACAAAGGAGAAGATATGTGGTTCACAAGACGAAGAAAAAGAAATACCTTTTTAGGAAGAAAGAGCAAGCTGACGGAAGACCGGAGTACTGTGGATGAAAAGGAATCGACGGCAGGACGTGATGAGAGCAGTCCGTCAGATGAGAACTCCGTGAAAATGAATCAGGAGAAAAAAACAACAGAAGCATATTCAACGAAGGAAAATTTGTCAGAACAGCTGAGCGGTGCGGCGAAAGAGCCCACAGACCGGCCGTCCTTAGAGGCTGAGAATGAGCAGCCCGGAGAGGATAAGCATATACTGTCCGGCGAGTATGAAAACGGGCTGTCTGGAGAAGAAACGAATGAGCATCCCGGAGATGGTGAGAATGAACTGTCCGGTGAAGAAACGAATGAGCAGCCTGAAGATGGTGAGAATGAACTGTCCGGAGAAGAAACGAATGAGCAGCCTGGAGATGGTGAGAATGAGCGGCCTGGGGAGAATGAGAATGTTACGCCCGCAGGGAAGACAGATGGCATTGGTGCGCGGAAAGATGGGGACGTAAATGCGAATCATAAAGGACAGGAAATGAGACGAAATAAGGTTCACGAGAAAAAACAGCGTTCGCTCTATGAGTGGCGTCGCGAAAAGCCTTCAAAATCACCGAAGCCGGTGAAGGCAGTCAAGAAACCGCTGAACCTGAAGAACGGGGTGATTCTGGGAGAGGGACTGCCGAAAATCTGTGTTCCGTTAACCGGGACAGGAAAGGATGAACTGGAAGCACAGGCACGAGAAGCTGCTGTGGCGTCTCCAGATCTTGTGGAATGGCGTGCCGATTATTTTGAGGACCTCGGAGACGTGGAGAAGGTGGCGGAGGTGCTTATGTCCCTCCGGGAAATTCTGGGTGAGACTCCCATCCTCTTCACCATCCGGACAAAGAGAGAGGGAGGTATGGGACAGCTGACGCCGGAAGAATACCGCTCAATGCTTCTGTATGCAGCCGGACGTCCGGAAGTTTCTCTGGTTGATATTGAGGGATTGAATCCTGAGATCAATACAGAGCTCCTGATCTCCGAGGTTCATGAGCTTGGGATGCCGGTGATCGCGTCCTGGCACAACTTCAGCAGAACGCCTAAAAAACCGGAGCTGGATCTCGTATTCGACAGACTGTCACGAACCGGGGCGGATGTGTTGAAAGTAGCTGTTATGCCTAAGAAACCAAAGGATGTGATCCGGCTTATGAGTGTCACCGAAGAGAAGAACCGTCAGTTTGCAAGTCCACTCGTGACGATGGCGATGGGAGACCTTGGGAGGCTCAGCCGTGTGAGCGGAAGGATCACCGGGTCAGCGATGACCTTTGGAATCGTCGGAGACGCATCCGCGCCGGGACAGCTTCCGGTCGAGGAGCTCCGGGAGATGCTCAGGGCCATCTGATAAACAGAGCATCTGTTTCGGGATGGTTTCAATACACCCGCAAGGCCGGAAACGCTGCAAATGACAGTATTGTATTTCCGGCGTTTTCGGAGCGTTTCGCCGGCAGTTGTATAATTTTGTGAACTGATGTACAATTGACTCTGGCTGATATCTGAGGAGGGGCGGAAAACAGCTGAAATCTTACAGACAGAGGATGTAGTATGAGGGATTTTTTGATTAATTCAGAAGAACTGCTCGATACGAGGGCCCTTGCCTTTGTGAATGGACAGGGAGCAGACTACGGATTGTTTCCGTGCTTCTGGATTCATTATAACGAACGAATCAAGCTGGCGTTTTTCCCGGAGCGTTACAGAACGCTCGGGGAGGCGACGCAGGATATGGATCTAAACGAGGTGACAAAGGCGGCTCAGGCGCTGCTTGAGAGAGTGAGCGCTCTGTCAGAGCATGAGGAAATTTCACTGGAGAATGTCATCTGGGATACGGACAGCATCTATCTGGATGACGGAGGACAGGTGTATCTGATCTGCCTTCCGGCAACCATACCTGAGGAGTCCAGGCATAGCGGTATCTATATGAAGCGGCTCTACTCCCTGATAGAAGATCTGGTATCGGATCGCGATGGCGGTGAATTTGTCTGCAGGCAGATCGCCTATCAGAAGCAGCAGAATTTCGGCGACTGGAAGAGCCTTTCCACTGCTTTGGAGCAGCGGTCTCCGGCTGAGCTCGACAACGAAAGTCTCACATTGAAGAGCATTAACACACCGCATCCGCTTACCTTTATCATCCGACAGGAAAAGTTCCGGATCGGGACAGATCCGGGGGAGGCGGACGGACTGATCACAGATGTGGATACAGTCAGTCCGGTTCACGCGATTATCGGGTGGAACGGCATCAATTATTATGTCAGCGACATGAACAGCGAAAACGGCACATATATCAATGATCAGAAGATTGCCCCGAATACGGAGATTCCGATTGGTGAAGGTACTGTCATTCGTTTCGCGGATTATACATTTAACGTAGAGTGAGGGCAATAGAGATTATGGAAGGTAAAAAACCGCAGCTGATCATAATAGATACCGATTCCGGCTTTCTCAAACAGTATGAGGAGGATATCATCAGACGGTATTCCGTAAATGCCGAGGTTCAGATGATCACGGACCCCGGATTTGTTAACGCCTACTTCTCGACGGAGCAGGATCCGGATCTGATGCTGATCGATGAGGCTTCCTATGGAGATGGGAGTCAGTTCGAAGGACATTCGATCGGCAAGATCTATCTGCTTGTTCCGGAGGTCGAAATGACAAAAACGTACCCGGACAATGTGACGGTTCTGGTTGCGTTCATGCCTAAGGAAGAGATTTTCGAAAAGATCGATATGGCCCTGTGGTCAGAGGCGGGAGTGGAATCCGCCTCAAGTCCGGCGGATGAGACGCCGGCTCCGAAGCAGACAAGAGTGGTTGCTGTTTATTCTCCGATCGGGGGATGTGGGAAAAGTCTCGTTTGTGTAGCTCTTGCAAGAAAACTTAAAATGCTGGATCAGAAGGTGCTTCTGGTCGGATGCGACGATACACAGAGCTTGTCCGTATACCTTCCAGGGGAGAATTACGCTTCCCCGGAGCTGGCAGAAAAGCTGATTCACCCGGACGAAGATACTTACTGGACGATTCTTCAGAACATCAAGACGGATGTCGTATCCTATCTGCTCCCATTTGAAAAATCGCTCGGAATGATGAATATCGGTCTGAAGGAATTCGATGTTCTGATTCACACGCTTGTAGAGAAGCAGGATTTTGATTTTATTATTCTGGATATGGGGACCCGTCTCACCCGGGAGATCACGGAGAGACTGAATAAGATAAAGGCATTGATTCTGCTGACCGAGGCGAATGTTCTGGCAAACCGGAAGATGCAGAAACTGCTGAAAAACAGCGAGCTTCTGCCGAAATGTCAGTGTATGATCATCGCAAATGAGTACCAGTCGGATGACACCCGGGTACTGCGGGATAAGGTTTTCGGAACCATTTCTCCTTACCCGAACTGGGAAAAAGCGTTGGAGGATCCGGTTTTCTACCGCCTTGCGCTGGCTCTGGAGGAAAGTGTGTAGATGCAGGTTAAGATCGATCTGATCACCGGCCTTCTTGGTTCCGGGAAGACGACGTTTATTATCCGATATGTGCAGAGGTTTCTGCGCGAGGGAAAGCGGGTCTGTATTCTGGCGAATGATTATGGGGCTATCAGCGTGGACAGAGCGCTTCTGACGGAGGCTCTGGGAGATGCATGCGACGTGGAAATGGTCACTGCCGGGGATTGGGACTGCTATCGCAGACGGTTCCGGACGAAGCTGATTTCCATGGGCATGCTCGGCTATGACAGAGTCATTGTGGAGCCGTCCGGAATTTTTGATACGGATGATTTTTTTAACATTCTCAATGACAACCCGATCGACAGATGGTATTCGCTGGGGAATATTCTGTGCATGGTGGACGCGCATATGCCGGAGCGGCCGGATGACACATGGAAGTATCTGTTCACTTCGGAAGCGGCAAATGCCGGCCTTCTGGTTGTATCCAGAGCGCAGGAGATTCCCGGATTTCCGTCTGTTAAGACATCGGAGGAAATCTGCGGCAGTATTCTCAGCCTGCTGAATGAGGGATCGGAGAAATACAAACTAAACAGGAGTTTTCGGCAGGAAGATATTCTTGCCGCTGACTGGAACCGGCTTAGCGATGAAGACTGGAAGAGGATTCTGGAAGCCGGGCACCGGAGAGGGGATATGGTTAAGCTTCCGACCGCAGAAGACGGCAGCTATCAGACCCTTTTCTATTATCACATTTCCAGACCCGTTCCGGAAGTTCGCTCACTTATTGCCGGCCTGTTTACCAATGAGAAAAAATACGGAAGAGTCATCCGCGTCAAGGGATTTTTCCACGCGCCGGGCATGAAGAAACCGGCCGGGTCCTCCGGCTTAGAGAAAAATGACCGTTGTGAAGATGACCATTGCAGGGATGATTATTGTGATGACAGCAGTCGTGCGGATAGCGGTTGTTCGGATGGCAGTTGCGCGGATGGCAGTCGTGCGGATAGCGGTTGTTCGGATGACAGCTGTGCGGATGACAGTTCTGAGGATAGCTGGTATGAGATTAACGCGACTGCGGAGCACACGGAGGTCAAGCCGACATCCTTCCGGAAAGAAGTGATGATTATCGTAGGAGAGCATCTGAAGGGCACGGAGGTCGGACTGGCCTTCGGGGAGACCAGAAGTGTCACATACTATGATGTATGATACATGATATGTGAGATGCATCATGAGATACATGACGTGCGAGATATATAAAAATATATGAGAGATAAAGGAAAAGAGCCTGCCGGCGATCGGGCAACAGGGCTCTTTTTTGTGTGCGGTGAAAAGGAAAGGAACACGCAAAAGGGTTCACAGGTGTTCCATGATACAAAAAAGCTTCCGATCTCTTCAGGAAATCGGAAGCCTTTCATCTTGTAGCGTGTGATAGAGGATTCGAACCCCCGGCCTTTTGGTCCGTAGCCAAACGCTCTATCCAGCTGAGCTAATCACACACGGCTGTTTTTCAACCAGCGATGATTATCTTAACGCATACGAATTGTTTTGTCAATAGATAATTTAAAAAAACATAATCTTTTATTGACAACAGATATGGAGAAGTATAAACTTTACAGAGGTTAATAGCATCTAATATATATATGATCCGACAAATACATATTCGAATATTTTATACTTTGTACAGGAAATTTACCATTGATTCGACACCATTATAAGACCAATATGACACCATATGTTTTGCTGATCAGCAAACCGCACTGCCGGTTGTTGCTTTCGATGGAGGAGAAGGGATGATTACAGATGCGATGCAGGACTACTTATACACAATCCTGAAGCTTGAGGAGGACCGGGAGGAGGTGCGTTCCATATATATTGCGAACGTATTGAAATTCTCCAGAGCCAGTGTTCACAATATGCTCCAGCAGCTGGAGGGAGAAGGGCTGATTCATATCTCGTCCCGAAAGAAAATATCTCTGTCTGATTCGGGACGCTCCATTGCCTGCGCGTATTGTGACCGGATTACATTTTTGTGTAAGATGCTGACAGACGCGGGAATAGAACCGGAGGAGGCACAGCAGGAGGCGAGAGCCATGGCGCGTTGTCTGAGCGAAGCATCCTACAAGGCACTCAGTCAATGCGACCGCAAATGAGAAGTATTTGTCATCTCTTCGAAGTACAGTATGTGGTGTTGTCTTAAGTGTGCTGTTTATTGCATGACGGTTTACCAAATGCAATTCTGTTCACAGCTGATCCTGCTGCAGAGATCAGGACAATCTGCATTACTTGCATATCTGTGTACAACTAATGTCTGGGTTGACAAACAGGAAATGAGCTTGTAACGCTGCGGAGAATCTCTGACGCCCTGGTCAGACGGATCAACCAGAACTACAGGAAGATTATGGTATTCAACACCCTGCTGATCATTCTGGGAGTGACGGGAGTCATGATGCCCGGTACGACAGCTGCCCTCCACAATATGTCGACAGTTGCGATCGCACTGTCGAGTATGACGGACCTTCTGGACAAATAAGTGCTCTGACACGGACAAGCTTCTGTGGGGCCTGAACCCTGTACGTGTAATAGGAATAAGTCACGGCGGCTCGGGACGGGCTGAAAAATGGCTGGTATTTCTTTGATTTTGGAGATGCCTGTGTTATACTGTATAAAACCGTTGTCCAACAGGTGGCCTTTGGGCATGCGAAGCATGCACGGAAGCTGCGAAGTGACGCGGGGACTTGTACAGTTTGTAGCACGATTTATCGTATGGGCGTTTACTGAGCAGGTAAATGAAAAATTCCGAAACCGGAGAGATACCGGCACAGAATACATACAGAAAGCCTGGAGGGTGTTGCTATGGGTAAGACATTTAAGAAGGTGGCAGGTGTCTGCATCGGCACAGTTGCTGCGTGGACGTTTGCGGTGAAACCGAGAATCTGGAACAAACCGGATATCAGTGAAATCCGCCGATATGATTATGCGAGAAGAGGGTACCGGGGAGAGGATGGCAAGATTCCGGAGAACAGCATGGCGGCGATCCGCGCCGCCATTGATCACGGCTACGGTCTGAACCTCGACGTGAGACTGACTCGTGACGGAGTGCCTGTTGTTTTTGCAGACTCCAGACTGGAGCGGATGACGGGAATAGAAGGCTCTGTGGAGAACAGTGTCCTGGACGAACTGAAAGAACTGAAACTTGGAGACTCGGAGGAGAAGATTCCGACATTGGAGGAGGCCCTCCACGAGATCGATGGTCAGGTTCCGGTACTGCTGAATATCCATACGGAGGAAGACAATTACAATGCCATATCGGATCAGGTGTGTGAGGTTGTAGATGCCTACGAGGGCGTATTTGCAATTGAATCGATCGATGTGAGAGTGCTGAGGTGGTACCGGAAGCAGCGCGGGGAGTACATCCGCGGACAGATTTCGGATTTTAATCACAGAAGCGGCTCCTCCTTTATGAATCTTCTGTTCGACATCCTTACAAGCTGTCTTCTGATGAATTTCCTGACGGCGCCGGATTACATCTCTACCAATATTGATTCACGCAATAATCCGAGCATCTGGCTGTGCCGACTCGTTTATCGCGTACCGAGAATGGACCGCACCGTCCGCTCGCTGGAGGATTATGAGCTGGTGAAGACAGATGGATCGACGGTTGTGTTTGAAGATATTCAGCCATAAGGCCGGTGGCGGAAACCGGACATGAAAAATCCATGGGGTTCTTTGAAGAAAGAATTCCATGGACTTTTTAGCGTGAATAAGTTATCTTTTGAATATGACATCTTTATCGTGGACAGGAAATCCTGTTCGACGGTCAGCTCAGAGGAAAGTGATATTCCGGCAGACCGCCATCAGGCGGCCGGCCTACAGGAGGCTGGCATTGCGCTCGAGGGTCTGAGTCATGATCTTCCGGGTGTATTCACCGACATGCTTCTTCTCTTCACGGGATAGAGTCGCGGGATCGATCGGCTTTCCGAATTCGATGATGACATGTGTGGCCTTTAGCCAGGGAAAATGCCGCTCGAAGATGTTGATGGAGTTCGAGATGGACACCGGAATGATCGGAGCGCCGCTCTTTGTCGCTACACGGAAGCTTCCTTCGTGAAATTCCAGGAGAGGCGTGTCTGACTCCGCCTTGTTCCGGGTACCTTCCGGGAAAATAAAGACGAATTTGCCGGATTTGACCTGTGCGATTGCATCGAGAATTACCTGCATTCCCTGTTTCAGATCATTCCGGTTCAGGAAGAAGCAGTAGATGTAGCGCATCCAGATGTTGAAAATCGGTACTTTCTCAATTGAATCCTTGGCGATGTATCCGCCCATGGTTTTCATAAACGGATAAGTCATGATGACATCATAGATACTGCGGTGGTTGCCGATGAAGACGGCGCCGCGGTCATCCGGAATATTTTCCTGTCCGATAGCGGTGATGCGGATGCCGGCGAGCACGCAGAGTACGCGAAACGCCCACCGGATCATGACCTGAGAAATCCGTCCGGCTTTTTCGGGATTCTTCCGGTGAATGAGGACAATGATTCCGAGAACAGGGAGCGTCAGAATCAGGTAGAGAACAGCAAACGATATAGATATCAGTGAACGCAGCATATAAATTTCCTCCGTTTTCTGCTGATTGGAATTGAGCATGAAATGTTTCCGGCTGTGAGGCCGATGAAACAGAATATGAAATACTCCCGGCTATTTGAAAAAACCGATGAAACAGAACATGAAATGCTTCCTGCTATGAAGCTGATGAAACAGATCATCGTACGCTATTGATTATAAAATTGCGCAGAGGCTACTGCAAGCAGTAATCAGACAATTAACACATTTTTATTTACGCGAACAGTGAGCCGCAGCCGAATGCGAAGCATTCGTGTGCGGCGAGCGTCGCGATAGCGAGATAAAACTCGCGCAGCGTGTTTTATCTCGTTTGGAATCTGTCACACAGGGATGGAGCGGCCATGGAATTAAAAGCAAGAGCAAAGATTAATCTGAGTCTGGATGTTGTCGGAAGGCGTCCGGACGGCTATCATCTGGTCCGGATGGTGATGCAGACGGTCGACGTCTGCGATACACTGGTTTTGCAGAAAAAGGATTCTGCAGGGATTTCGCTTGCGTGTGATGCGCCAGGAGTGCCGGCGGACAGCAGGAATCTGGCCTGGAAGGCGGCAGAGCTTCTGATGCAGGAATTCGGGGTCAGAGATGGTGTCAGCATTCTTCTGAAAAAAAGAATTCCGTCTGCGGCAGGCCTCGCCGGCGGGAGCGCTGATGCAGCCTGTGTTCTGAAAGGAGTGAATGAGCTGTTCGGATTCGGGCTGACAGAAGAGGAGCTTTGCAAAAGAGCTGTGAGGCTCGGTGCAGATGTGCCTTATTGTATTATAGGAGGAACGGCGCTTTCGGAGGGAATAGGGGAGGTATTGACGAAACTGCCGCCCATTCCGGACTGTTGGATCGTGCTTGCCAAGCCGGAGGACAGCGTTCCGACGGGACAGGTATATCATGACCTGGATTTGCTGGAGAGTTACCCTCATCCGGATGTGGACGGACAGATCCGCGCGATCCGCGAGGGAGACCTGGACGGGATCGTCCGCACGATGGGAAATGTTCTGGAGTTGGTGACGATACCGCACCATCCGGCTGTCGCAGCGCTGATACAGATTATGGAAAGAAATCGGGCCGAGGGGGCAAGAATGAGCGGAAGCGGACCGACCGTTTTCGGAATCTTCCGGCGGGAGCAGGATGCCCGGATGGCGTGCGAAGAACTTGAGAAGAGCGGGATGGCGAAGGATGTTTTCCTGACAAGGCCATGTCCGGGAACAGTTACCATGCAGGAGGTTTATGCGTGAAGACAGATAAACTGGTACAGACGATGAGTGAATACGAGGGGATGCCTCTTCGGGATGTCGTTTTTCAGACGCTTCGAAAGGGAATTCTTCGTGGCGATCTGAAACCGGGAGAGCGGCTCATGGAAATTCAGCTCGCCAACCGGCTGGGCGTCAGCCGGACTCCGATCCGGGAGGCCATCCGTATGCTGGAGCTCGAGGGGCTGGTATACAATATACCGAGAAGAGGCGCGCAGGTGGCAAGGATCACGGAACAGGATCTGAGGGATGTTCTGGAGGTGAGGCTGGGTCTCGAGGAGATGGCAATTGATCTCGCTCTGGAGCGGATTACGCCTGAGGGACTGGACCGGCTTTATCAGGCAAGCCGGAACTTCGAGAATATGATTGGAAAGGCCGGGGTTACAGAGCTTGCGCGGGCAGATGAG
The DNA here is from genome assembly GCF_052063915.1 of Bilifractor sp. HCP3S3_D3. Classification (NCBI taxonomy): domain Bacteria; kingdom Bacillati; phylum Bacillota; class Clostridia; order Lachnospirales; family Lachnospiraceae; genus Bilifractor; species Bilifractor sp. HCP3S3_D3. The sequence goes on along the minus strand of NZ_JBQHWP010000001.1, from coordinate 65,695 downwards.
GACTTTCATGCCATCATTTATGAGGCGACCGGCAATCGCAGACTGATCCAGCTGATCAGCAATCTACGTGAGCAGATGTACCGCTATCGCGTCGAATATCTGAAGGATGAGAGTAATCGGAACACGCTGATCCGGGAGCACGATGAGCTCTGGAAGAGCCTGAAGGATAAGGACAAGGAGTCTGCGGAGCAGTATATGCGGCGGCACATCGAGCGGCAGATGAAGAATATTCAGAGCAACATACAGTGAGCCCACGGATACGACAGAGTTATACTGCAGATGAAGAATATTCAGAGCAGTATACACTGAGCCCACGGATGCGACAGCACTATGCTGCAGATGATATCGACTGCCGAATGCTCTGTGCGGCGAATGGTAAAGATGACAGCCGGAGGAGAATTCACGGCTGAAGCCATACGCATAGCTGCTGAGAAATTAAAAAAATTACTTGAAAATCATTGCTTGAAGGTTTATTATAGACAATGGTTTCACAAAGAGGGGCATTAGCGCAGTTGGGAGCGCGCCACATTCGCATTGTGGAGGTCGTGAGTTCGAATCTCATATGCTCCAGACAGCCGGAAATCCTTTATTTTCAAGGATTTCCGGCTTTTTTGTGTGCCAACGTTAAATTTTCGTGTGGCGTTTTTCTGTACATATGGCATGCAAAATGGTATCATATCTGATTAGTGAGTACATGAATCATCGGTGAATGTACAGTTGGAATTTACAAATTAGTAAAGGTGAGGTTACCCGTTGAAGCATTTTGTGAATAAATACCAATACGGTCCAAAGGAAGTGGAGGAGTCGATGGGCGCATGGTGGCTCAGAAAATATCGGATTCCTCTCGCCGCGCTTCTGGCAATGTTTCTGGTTTTTGCGGTGTGTGCGGCATTGACCGGTAATGCGGTCTGGCTGGTTCCCGGTCTGACCGGTATCTTCGGCTTTCTGATGTTTATCGTCAGAGAACGGCAGGCGGTCGGGCGTGAGAAAGAAAACATCGTGCGGACCTATCATATGAGCGATCCGTTTATGCGTGTCGAGATTGATCATGAGATCCGAACCGTCGTCAGCAATACCAGAAATTCCATACCGCTCGCGGGAGTTGAGGGCGTAATTGTTACAAAACATATGATTGTGCTCCAGCTCAGCCACGATATGTCCCTCGGACTGAAAAAAGATTCCTTTGAACGGGGCACGGCGGAAGAGTGTCTTTCTTTTATGAAGGAGCAGGTGGAGAAGAACCGGAAAGACCGGAAAGAGTTTTCGCGAAAGAAGAGAAACAAAAAATAGCAGACATGTTTAAACATCGCCCAAAACAGTTATTCAGAGTGAAGAAAATGAGGAGGGAAACACATGAGACTGGTTTATGATGTTGAGGAAAGGCCACCGTTCCGAAAGAATGTGATTTACGCGTTTCAGCAGCTGCTGGCGATCATTGCGGCGACGCTTCTGGTTCCGACCCTTGTCAATCTGGGAACAAAGGGGGCCACGGAGGTTGTGATGAGTCAGCCGGCGGCGCTGTTCGGGGCGGGAGTCGGAACGCTGATCTATGTACTGTGTACACAGAAAAAGAGCCCGATTTTTCTCGGAAGCTCGTTCGCCTTTATCAATCCGCTGATTGGCGCCTGCACCTTCGGTTATCTCGGAATTTTCCTTGGCGCTGTCTTTGCGGGTCTGGTATATGTGGTGATCGCGCTGATCATCTGGAAGGTTGGAACCGGATGGGTTGACCGTCTGATGCCGCCCGTGATCATCGGGCCGACCGTCGCGCTGATTGGATTGTCTCTGTGCGGCTCAGCGGTGAATAATCTGCAGAGCAATGCGGCAGGAGAATACAATCTGATCGCGATCTTCTGCGGTCTCTGCGCTTTCTTCACGACGATTGTGGTATCTGTCCGGGGCGGGAGATCGGTTCGGATGATCCCGTTCATTATCGGAATCCTGGTTGGATATGTTCTGGCATCTGTCTTTACTCTGATTGGTTATGCGGCAGGAATCGAATATCTGAAGATTGTGGACTACTCAGCGCTGATCGATAATTTCCGCACACTTTCCGTAAACAGCTTTTTCAGTGTGCCGAATTTCACATTCCTCGGAATTTTCCATAATGGTGCGGATGCAATGAAGGGAGTCGCCGGCGTGCTTCAGGTCCTTTTGCTGTTCGGACCGGTAGCGCTTGTTGTATTTGCCGAACATATCGCGGACCATGAAAATCTCGGATCGGTTATTCGGAGAGACCTGATCCGTGATCCCGGCCTTCACCGGACTCTTATGGGAGACGGACTCGGAACAATTATCGGATCATTCTTCGGAGGGTGCCCGAACACGAGTTACGGAGAGGCCATCGGATGTGTCGCGATCTCGGGAGATGCTTCTGTGTCCACCATCATTCTTACCTCCTGCATGGCGATTGTACTTTCTTTCTTCTCGCCGTTTGTGGCCTTTGTCAATACGATTCCGGTCTGCGTCATCGGCGGCATCTGCATTGCGCTTTACGGATTCATCGCGGTCAGCGGTCTCCGTATGATTCAGACCGTGGACCTGAATGACAACCGTAATCTTTATGTTGTCAGCGCAATTCTGGTGCTGGGAATCGGAGGACTCATCCTTGATCTGAAATATGTGCAGATTACAAGCATCGCCACCGCTCTGATCGTCGGGATTCTTGTCAACCTGCTGATGCACAAAGGGAAAAGCCCTGAGGAAGAGGAGGAAGAGCAGGAGAAGAAATATCAGTATGATAAGAACGAGAAGCTCTTTTGATTTACGCGAACAGTGAGCCGCAGCCGAATGCGAAGTATTCGTGTGCGGCGAGCGTCGCGATAGCGAGATAAAACTCGCGCAGCGTGTTTTATCTCGTTTTGACTGAACGTAATAAGAAGCTGTCACGCCGGCAACCTTGGCGTGGCAGCTTTTTCAGGAGGGGAAAATGAAGCTTGCAGTTATTTTTCCGGGTATCGGATATCATTGTGACAAACCGCTGCTCTATTATTCTTCGAAAATTGCGAAGAATCTGGGAATGCAGATCGTGAAGCTCTCCTTCCATGATCTTTCCGGAAAGAAAGATCTGATCGGCAATGAGGAGAAAATGGAGGGCGTTTATAAAATCGCGAGAGATCAGGCGGAAGATATTCTCAAAGAGACAGAATGGGACAGAGCAGATGAACTGGTATTCCTGTCGAAAAGCCTCGGAACAGCAGTAGCGGCTTCCTATGCGCGGGACCACGGCCTGAGCGTACGCCATGTCTATTACACTCCGGTCGCCGGAACTTTTCATTTTATGGAGAAAGCCTCCGGGATTGCTTTTCACGGAACGGGTGATCCATGGGTCGAGACGGAAGTTGTGCGGCAGGGGTGCGGGGAGAAGATGGTTCCCCTGTACATCACCGAAGGCGCGAATCATTCCCTGGAGACCGGTGATGTGATGACAGATCTGCAGAACATGCGGAGTATCATGGAGAAGACATATGAATATCTGGCCGGCGGGGAGAGGATCTTCCGGATCCTCCGGATTTCGGAGGCGGACTATGGATGTGAGGAACTGCCGGAGAATACGGATGTCCCGGTATCCGTTCTGCTTGAGGATGCTTCCGGCATGGAAATGAGCATCACCGCAGGGGATGAGGAGCTGTACGGGAAGAATCTGAATGTCGGAGACCTTGCGTTTGTCCGGAACGGAAAACTGTTTCATGTATAAGAAGTGTCAGGAGACTGGACGGAAGCTTTGTTTTATGCCCAGGGCGTTGAGAAACTTCAAAAAGAAGTGTCGGGATCATGGACGGACGGCTGTTCCGGAACTGTCCCGCAGGAAGCAGAGCGCAGAGAGGAGAATAGGTGAAAATAGTACTTGCGGCGGTCAATGCAAAATTTATACATTCAAGTCTCGCGATCCGTGATCTGAAAGCATATGCGGAAAGTCACCGGGAATATCGGGGAAGACAGAGCGGCAGCAGACACGAGAATGTTCCGGAAGCGTGTGGCGGCAGACACGGGGACACGATCATAGAACTGGCGGAATATACGATCAATCAGCAGCCGGACAGGGCCCTCGCGGACCTATACCGGAGACGGCCGGACGTGATCGCTTTTTCCTGCTATGTGTGGAATATGGAGTATGTGGCATCTCTGCTCGGCGATCTTCGCCGGATTCTTCCGGGCACGGAGCTCTGGCTCGGCGGCCCTGAGGTCAGCTATGACGCGGCAGAGGTCCTTCGGAATTATCCGGTCCTCCGGGGCGTTATGGCCGGAGAAGGGGAGATTACCTTCACTCGTCTGGTGAATGCCTATGAAGCAGCTGAGGGAAGCGGCTCGGCGCCGCAGCTTTCGGAAATCAGGGGAATCGTATACCGCCGCGGGAGCTCTGGTGCAGCGGATGAAATTCTGGTTAATCCTCCCGCGGAAGTACCGGATCTCGACGAGATCCCTTTTTTTTACGCAGAGCGCGATTCCGCAGGCGAGGAGATCCTCCATCAGTTTGAGCACCGGATCATTTATTATGAGAGCAGCCGCGGCTGCCCTTTCCGGTGCAGCTATTGTCTGTCATCGATTGGAAAGAGCGTTCGTTTCCGTGACCTTGAACTTGTAAAGAGGGAGCTTCAGTTCTTTCTCGATGAAGGTGTGCCTCAGGTCAAGTTTGTGGACCGCACGTTTAACTGTGATCACAATCATGCGTCTTCCATCTGGCGTTATATCCGGGATCATGACAACGGGGTCACGAATTTCCATTTTGAAATCGAGGCGGAGCTTCTGACGAAAGAAGAAATCCGTCTGCTGTCCGGCATGAGACCGGGACTTGTACAGCTGGAGATCGGAGTACAGTCTACGAATTCTGCGACCCTCCGGGCAATCTGCCGGCCGCAGAATGTGAACCATCTCCGGAAGATCGTATCCAAAATTCAGGCGGCGGGAAATATTCATCAGCATCTCGATCTGATCGCGGGACTTCCGGAGGAAGATTATGAGAGCTTTGCCGCATCCTTTGATGCTGTCTATCGAATGGAGCCGCAGCAGCTTCAGATGGGCTTTCTCAAGCTGCTGAAGGGATCAGCTCTTCACAGGAATGCAGAGAAATTCGGGATTGTCTGCCATGAGCGGGCGCCTTACGAGGTGATCCGGACAAGGTGGCTGAGCTACGATGATATTCTCCGGCTGAAGGGGATTGAAGAGATGGTCGAGGCATACTATAACAGCTGGCAGTTCGCGTGCACGATGCGGGTGCTTGTGGAACGAGGGAGAAGTCCGTTCCGTGTATACGAAAGTCTGGCAGCTTATTATTCGGAGCATCATCTCACAGAGATCCGTCTGTCCCGGCCGGAGCGATTTGAGGCACTTCTCGGTTTTGCCGCCGCGTTTGATCCCGGTTCGGAAAAATTATACCGGGAGCTCCTGGTCCTGGATCTGTATCTGAGGGAGAACAGCCGAAGCCGACCGGAGTGGGCGCGAGATGTCAGCCCTTACCGGGAGTTCTTCCGCAGATACTACCGGGATGTAATGAACATTAGGCAGGACCGCCGGATGGTTCACGGGGATCTATTCCTTCCGGAGACGCTGATCGCTGCGGGTCTCGTTTCCCCGGAGAGTCCGGAGCTGAAATCAGGTGCAGGTTTGCCGCTTCCCGTGGTCTTCGATTATCGGAAGCGGGATCCCCTGACGGATAATGCGAGGGTGATCATCCTGACCGGATATCCGGATCAGGGGGCTGCAGGCAGCGTGTGAGCAGCGGCGGCAGAAACCGCCTGTGAACTTTGACCGTTTCAAAATCCAGATTTTGTGATATGATCTGTATATCGAAAGAAAAGGAGAAGAATCGAATGAAAGAAAAAAAACAAACGATCTGGGAAAAGGATGATGAGCAGAAGCTGAACGACTTTTGTGAAGATTACAGAGTTTTCCTTTCCGGACATAAGACAGAGAGAGAAAATGTCGCCGGCATGGAGGAGGAACTGAAGAAGGCTGGAGCCAAATCTCTGGAAGAAGCCGCCGCTGAGGGCAGAGCTCTCAGACCCGGAGAAGTGGTATATACGGATATGATGAAGAAATCTCTTCTGATCTTCCGAATCGGACAGAAGCCAATGACAGAGGGACTGCGTCTTCTGGGTGCGCACATCGATTCCCCAAGACTGGATCTGAAGCAGCATCCGTTGTATGAGGATACCGACCTCGCGCTTCTTGACACCCACTATTATGGCGGAATCAAGAAATATCAGTGGACGGCGCTTCCGATGGCTCTTCACGGTGTCATCGCGAAGAAGGACGGCTCGGTTGTGAATGTCTGCATCGGAGAGGATGAGAACGATCCGGTGTTCGGTGTCAGTGACCTTCTGATCCATCTGGCGGCAAAGCAGATGACGAAAAATGCTGCTGAGGTTGTCGAGGGTGAGAACCTGAATGTTCTGGTCGGAAGCAGACCGCTCGCGTCTGCGGATGAGGACGAGAAGAACGCGGTTAAGGCGAATATCCTGAAACTTCTGAAGGAAAAATATGATATGGAGGAGGATGACTTCGTATCAGCGGAGATCGAGGTGGTCCCCGCAGGACAGGCCAGGGATTACGGACTGGACCGGAGCATGATCATGGGATATGGTCAGGACGACAAGGTTTGCGCATATCCGTCCTTCCGGGCAATCATGGACGAAAAGAATCCGGAGTACACCAGCGTCTGTCTTCTGACAGACAAGGAGGAGATCGGATCTGTCGGCGCGACCGGCACGCACTCCCGATTTTATGAGAATACACTGGCAGAGGTCATGAATCTGCAGGGATGCTACAGCGAACTGGCACTCCGCCGTCTGCTGACGAAGACCAGGGTTCTTTCCTCTGACGTAAGTGCCGGATTTGACCCGGATTATCCGGATGTGATGGACAAGAACAACTGCGCGTATCTCGGAAGAGGACCGGTATTCAACAAATATACCGGTTCCCGCGGCAAGAGCGGTTCCAATGACGCCAATGCGGAGTATATTGCGTTCCTGAGAAAGCTGATGGAGGAGAACAATATTATCTACCAGACCTCTGAGCTTGGAAAGGTAGACGCGGGCGGCGGCGGAACGATCGCCTACATTCTCGCAAATCTCGGAATGGAGGTTATTGACTTCGGTGTTGCTGTTCTCAATATGCATGCGCCCTGGGAGATTACCAGCAAGGCGGATATCTATGAGGCTTACAACGCATACCGCGCATTCCTGAAGTAACGGAATCCGGACCCGGGAGGCGAAATTTCCTCCCGGTAAATCATATGACCCGCAGGCGGGGAAGCGCACACGGTATAAGCTATGGCTTGCTCCGTGTTTCGCAGGAAGGGCAGCACACCCTGCATAAGCTATGGCTTGCTCCGTGTTTCGCAGGAGGGGCAGCACACCCTGCATAAGCTGTGGCTTGTTCCGTGCTCCGCAGGCGGGGCACCAAAAACTGTAATTAAGAAGGTAAGAAATTATGCATGACAGACTGACACAGAGTGATATCGACAAGATGCAGGCGGAAATTGACCATCGGACTCTGGTGGAACGGCCGAGAATCCTGAAGGAGGTACAAGAGGCGAGAGCACAGGGAGATCTGAGCGAAAATTTTGAGTATTATGCCGCAAGAAAAGCCAATCGGGAGAATAACAGCCGCATTCATTACCTGGAGAAAATGATCGAAACAGCAATTGTAATTGAAGATCGATCAAAGAGCGATGAGGTCGGATTGAACAAGAAGGTCACTCTGCAGTTCGATGACGAGGAGGAGACCGAGACGTACAAGCTCGTTACCTCTGTACGCGCGGATTCCATGCAGGGACGGATCACTCCGGAATCTCCTCTCGGAAAGGCAATCATGCGTCATAAAGTCGGTGATGTCTGCCACGTCAAGGTCAGCGATACCATCGAGTATGATGTTACGATTGTTGCCATTGAAAACGTCGGGGAAGAGGAATCGGATACGATTCGCAGGTTCTGAATCGGGTACGATTCGCAGGTTCTGAAGCGGACGCATCCGGATGAGAGGCGGGACAGACGCAAGGCGCGCATTCACCGTGGTTCGCTGTTTGTATAAGGCAGCAGGCAATTCGAAAAATTGTATAAAATTTATTTCCGCACGGTTGACAGGAGATCGCCGATGTAAGATACTGGTCTACAGAATTAGCCATCAGATGTACTGGCTGCTAATTCCGGGGCCGCTGATGAAGAACCGGGACGAAAAGCAACACTCAGTCCGGAATCTGATCAGGAACCGGAACAATGAACGGAGGTGATAATTTGAAAGAGGTAAAAAATGATAAAAAGCCGATTGCGTTTTACTATGCCATCGTGCTGCTTGTACTGCTCCTTCTCAATTTTCTTCTGATCCCGCAGATCAACAGTGCCAAAATACAGGATACAACATACGGCAACTTCATTGAGATGCTGGAGGATGGGAAGGTAAGCCAGGTAGAGGTCAACTCTGCGGACAGTGAGATCGAGTTCAAGGATTCCTCGGGCAATATGTACCGTACCGGTATGATGAATGACTATAAGCTGGTGGACCGTCTGCTGTCGGCGGGAATCAAGGATTTTGAGAGCCCGATCCAGCAGCAGATGTCGCCGGTTCTGAGCTTCCTGCTGAGCTGGATTCTTCCTCTTGTCATCTTTTTCTTCCTGGGAAGATGGCTGATGAGCTCAATGACGAAGCGTATGGGCGGAGGCATGGGCGATGCCATGAGCTTTGGCAAGAGTAATGCCAAGGTGTACATACAGTCGGAGACCGGCATTAAGTTCAAGGATGTGGCCGGAGAAGACGAAGCGAAGGAGCTGCTGCAGGAGATCGTTGATTTCCTTCATAACCCTCAGAAGTACACGGAGATCGGTGCGAAAATGCCGAAGGGCGCACTTCTGGTAGGCCCTCCGGGAACCGGTAAGACGCTCCTTGCCAAGGCCGTTGCCGGCGAGGCAAATGTACCGTTTTTCTCTATTTCAGGTTCTGAATTTGTTGAGATGTTTGTCGGAATGGGCGCGGCGAAGGTCCGGGATCTGTTCAAACAGGCCAATGAGAAGGCACCGTGTATTGTATTTATCGATGAGATTGATACCATCGGTAAGAAGCGTGACGGCGGAGGATTCTCCGGCAATGACGAGCGCGAGCAGACATTGAATCAGCTGCTTGCAGAGATGGATGGATTTGATGGACGCAAGGGTGTCATCATCCTTGCGGCGACCAACCGTCCGGAGTCCCTGGATCCGGCGCTGACCCGTCCGGGCCGGTTCGACCGTAGAATTCCGGTAGAGCTTCCGGATCTGAAGGGAAGAGAGGAAATCCTGAAGCTTCACGCAAAGGATATCCGGATTTCCGATAATGTAGATTTCAACGCGGTTGCGCGCACCGCGTCCGGAGCAAGTGGCGCCGAGCTTGCGAATATGATCAATGAGGCGGCTCTTCGCGCGGTACGCGACGGGAGAAAATTTGTAACCCAGAACGACCTGATGGAGAGTGTGGAGACTGTAATCGCCGGATACCAGAAGAAGAATAAGGTGCTGACGACGAAGGAGAAGCTGATCGTTTCTTATCACGAGACCGGTCACGCCTTGGTCGCCGCCCTTCAGACCCATTCCGCGCCGGTCACGAAGATCACGATTATCCCCAGAACATCAGGAGCTCTTGGTTACACCCTTCAGGTGGATGAGGGAGAACACAACCTGATGAGCAAGGAGGAGATCGTAAACCGGATCGCAACGCTTACGGGCGGACGTGTCGCGGAGGAGCTGATCTTCCATTCCGTGACCACCGGTGCGTCCAATGATATCGAGCAGGCGACGAAGCTCGCAAGAGCAATGGTAACGAGATTCGGCATGAGCGATGAATTCGGTATGGTAGCGATGGAAACCGTTACAAATCAGTATCTCGGCGGTGATACATCTCTGGCCTGCTCTGAAGCAACATCTGGCAAGATTGACGAGATGGTTGTGAAGATTGTGCATGACGCGTACAGCAAGGCAAAGAGCCTGCTTTCAGCCAATATGCCGAAGCTTCATGAGCTTGCCAAATATCTGTACGAGCGGGAAACAATTACCGGTGAGGAGTTTATGCAGATCCTTGAGAAAAAGCCGGAGCTGATACCGGATCAGAATCAGGGTGAGGCAGGACAGGGGCAGGGAACCGCTCCGGCGTCGGAATAACCGGCCGGCCATCCGCACGGTGAAAATCGTGCCCTGTCAATTGTCTGTGAGCAATACACGCTCATCGGAAATCTATGCAGAACACTGCGCAGATTTGTAGAAATTATTCTGAGAAATGATGTATAATGGGAACCAAAGTTCTGTCAGAGGCGGCAGTGCTTTGGTTCCTTTTTTACGCGAACAGTGAGCCGCAGCCGAATGCGAAGTATTCGTGTGCGGCGAGCGTCGCGATAGCGAGATAAAACTCGCGCAGCGTGTTTTATCTCGTTACAGAATGGGGAGAAGCATTTTTCAGGAGGAGACCAGATGAGCATGAAAGAAAGTATGGAAAGCAGAATCTATGACCTGATGGACTGGGCAGAGATCGAGGCTGTCGTATACGCGGAGGAGGATTCGCCGCGGAGAGTGCTGGGTCCGGCGGCATTGCCGGAGGGCATTCTGATCCGGGCATTTTTTCCGGGAGAAGAAAATGTCAGCGTAAAGACGGCTTCCGGGGATGTCGTCCCGATGGTGATGGAGGACGAGGCGGGATATTTTGCGGTCATGCTTGACCGGAAGAGAATCCCTGATTATACTTTTGTGATTCTGCACGAGGATGGTACTGTGTCGGAATACAAGGATCCATATGCATTTCCGTGCCAGATCACGGAAAAGGAAGAGATCCGGTTCCAGGAAGGCATATGGGACAGGGCTTCAGAAAAAATGGGCGCACATCTGATGACCATCAACGGCACCGAGGGAGTTTATTTCGCCGTGTGGGCACCAAATGCGATTCGTGTGTCCGTTGTCGGTGATTTTAATCTGTGGGATGGACGCAGACTCCAGATGAATCGGCTGAAGAGCGGTATTTTCGAGCTGTTTGTACCGGGAATTAAAGCAGGCAGTTTCTACAAGTTTGAGATCAAAGCGAAGGCCGGACTGGTCTATCTGAAGGCGGATCCGTTCGCTTTCCGCGCACAGCAGCTTCCTGAGGCCGCTTCGGTGATCGCGAACACCGGCTATGAATGGAAGGATGAGGAGTGGATGAAACGACGGGAGGAATTTGATCCGTCCCGTTCGCCCCTTGCGGTTTATGAGTGCAATATCGGAACGTGGATGAAGCGGGAAAATGGAAATCCGGAGGGAGTCGCAGAGAACCGGGAAGCAGGCGCCGGGACAAAGGATCAGGGCCGGGCAGAAGAGAATGCAGCGGTACAGACCGCAAGCCGGGAAGAAGAGACCGGAGCGGGGCAGGTGGCGGGACGCAGGAAGGAGATCGGAGAGGCACCGGCGGTGTACCGGGACATCGCAGAGGATCTTGTCTCCTATCTGAAGGACATGGGATATACCCATGTGGAATTCCTGCCGGTGATGGAGTATCCGGACGATGATTCCATGGGGTATGTGACCAGCGGATTTTTTGCACCGACCAGCCGTTATGGAGCACCTGCGGATTTCAAATATCTGGTCGATACGCTGCATCAGAATGGAATCGGCGTACTTCTTGACTGGGTGCCTGGGTATTTCGCAAGAGGAAATGATGGTCTCGCATCCTTTGACGGAACCTGTCTCTATGAGCATATGGATCCGAAGAAGGGAGTCTGCCCGTCCAACAACGCACTGATCTTCAATTATGGACGCGGCGAGGTTGAGAGCTTCATGAAATCAAGCGCGATGTTCTGGATTTCGGAGTATCATGCGGACGGCCTGCGGATTCCGGATCTCTCCGGTATGCTGTATCTGAACTACGGCAGGCGCGATGGGGAATGGATCGCGAATATGTACGGAGGAAATGAGAACCTGGAGAATATTGAGTTTCTCCGGAATCTCAATAATGATATCCGGGTAAACGGACACGGAGCGATCACGATTGCGGAGGAGACGACCGGGTATCCGGCGGTTACCGGAAATACAGAGGAGGAAGGGCTTGGATTCCGTTTGAAGTGGAACAATGGATGCATCGATGATTACCTGAAGTACATCCAGCTCGATCCGCTCTTCCGCGGAGCGCACCAGGATGATCTTACGTTCAGCATGGTGTATATGTATACGGAGAAGTTCATGCTCGCGCTGTCTCACAATATTTTGGAAAATGGAAGACCACTGCTGCGCATGATGCCGGGCAAAGACGATTCCCTGAAGCTTGCGAATCTCCGTCTGACTTACGCCTACCTGATGATGCATCCGGGCAAGAAGCTGATCTGTCAGGGACAGGATTTCGGGCAGAAATCGAGAATGAGTGTTTCGGAGGGCGTTGATTGGAGCGGGCTTGAAAACGAGGATCAGAAGAAAATGCAGAATTTCAGCAGAGCTCTGCTGAAGTTCTACAGAGAGCAGCCTGCGCTGTACCGGCTCGACGAAGAACCGGAGGGCTTCGAGTGGATCAGCAACCTCGACTGGGAGAGAAACCTTCTGGTATTTCTGAGAAAGACGGAGTCAGAGGAAGACACCCTGCTCGTTGTCGCGAACTTTTCAAATGTCGTGTATGATAATTTCATGGTCGGAGTGCCCTGCGCAGGGAAATACAAAGAGATCTTCAACAGCGATGCTGCGGAATTCGGCGGCGGTGGTGTGATAAATCCGAGGGTGAAGCTGAGCCGGGCGGTTGAACAGGATGAACGGAAGGATTCGATCAAGATAAAGGTACCGCCGCTCGGAGTATCCGTTTTTCGCTTTACCGAGGCGTTTGAGCACACTGCACCGGATGAGAAGGAGAAGAAGCCGGAGCGGACAAGCGTGAAATCCGCAAAAGCCATGAAGAAGGGTGATACCGAGAAGACGGGAGAGACCTTGAAGAAAGCAGCAGTCGCGAAAACAGAGGAAACCGTGAAAAAGGCCGCAGCTGCGGCTTCCAGGAAGATGGCAAACAGGAGAAAGCGAAAAGCGTAATGTATACAGCAGGGGCTTATCGAAAGGCGTAATGTATACAGCAGGGGCTTGCAGAAGCTTGTAGAAAAACGTAATGTATACAGCAGGGACTTGCATTTGCGCGGTTTTCGTGGTATTTTGGTAACGTTAATAGTTGACTAAGGTAGGAGTGGGCGAGAAAAGCCCACTCCTATTTTATGAAAGGAGAGATTGCGTGAGCAGTAAGACGGAAGCAATCGAGAAGAAGGCGGAAGCGATTCTGATCCCGATTCTGGATGAGATGCACTATGAATTTGTGGATCTGGAATATGTCAAAGAGGCCGGCTGCTGGTATCTGAGAGCATATGCGGACAAAGAAGGCGGGATCACGGTGAAAGACTGCGAAGACATCAGCCGGGTTTTCGGTGAAAAGCTTGATGAGCAGGATTTTATCGAGGATTCCTATATTCTGGAGGTCAGCTCCCCCGGACTTGGAAGACCGCTGAAGAAGGAAAGGGATTATCAGCGTGCGATGGGGCAGCGAATTGAGATCCGCACGTTCAGGATTATTGATCACGCAAAGGAATTTACCGGAGTGCTTACGGCCTACGATAAGGATACGGTGAGTATCGTTGAAGATGAAACGGAAAAGCCGATGACCTTTCACAAAAAGGAAATCGCCCTGATCCGTATGGCGTTTGATTTTTAACGGTTGAATATAAGTTGGTTTAAGACCAGGAGGATAATGAAAAAATGAACAGCGAGTTACTGGAAGCTCTGAATACTCTTGAAAAGGAAAAGGGGATCAGCAAGGATACTCTTCTGGAGGCAATTCAGCAGTCTCTTCTACAGGCCTACAAGAATCAGTATGACCGTACGGATAATGTAACGGTCACGATAGATCCGGAGACCTGTGATTATCACATTCTTTCTGCCAAGACGGTGGTAGAGCATGTGGAGGATCCGGTCACAGAGATCGGACAGCAGGAGGCGTTCAAGATCAATTCCGGTGCGCAGATTGGTGATACGGTGAATGTTGAGATCCAGTCCAAGAGCTTCGGACGGATTGCGACCATGAATGCGAAGAACGTCATACTCCAGAAGATCCGTGAGGAAGAGAGAAAATCCCTGTACAACGAGTACTATGAGAAGGAACATGAGGTTGTTACGGGTGTTGTTCAGCGATATATCGGAAGGGATGTCAGCATAAATCTCGGCAAGGTAGACGCGATTCTGAAGGCCAAGGAAATGGTAAAGGGTGAGAAGTTCAAGCCTACGGAAAGAGTCAAGGTATACGTGCTGGAGGTCAGGGATACCCCGAGGGGGCCGAAAATCCTTGTATCCCGCACACATCCGGAGCTGGTGAAGAGACTCTTCGAGGAAGAAGTCGCGGAAATCCGTGATGGTGTGATCGAGATCAAGGCAATTGCACGAGAGGCCGGATCGCGTACGAAGATCGCAGTTTACAGCAATGAGCCGAATGTCGATGCAGTCGGAGCCTGTGTCGGCGTGAACGGTTCCCGTGTCAACGCGATTGTGGATGAACTGGATGGTGAGAAGATCGACATCATCAACTGGGATGAGAACCAGGCATATCTGATTGAAAATGCGCTTTCTCCGGCAAAGGTTATCTCTGTTCTTGCGGATCCGGATGAGAAGCAGGCACTTGTCATTGTCCCGGATTATCAGCTTTCCCTGGCTATCGGAAAAGAGGGACAGAACGCCCGCCTTGCGGCGCATCTGACGCAGTTCAAGATCGATATCAAGAGCGAGACGCAGGCGCGTGAAGAAGGTCTGTTTGATGAATACGCGGAAGACGATGAGGACGATGAGGATGAGGATTACGACTATGACGAGGAGGATTCCGGCAGGGAAGAATCCGAAGAGGCCGAATCCGGCGAGGAGAACTCCACAGAAACTTCCGACGCAGACAGCGCTTCTGCAGATGCTGAAGATATGAAAGATGACGAAGATACCACAGATACGGAAGAATCGGATCCGGAGACCGGATCTGAAGATCCCTCTGACGGTGAGAAGGATACTCCGGAAGCGGAAGAAGACAGCTTCGCAGCCGACGAGAGCGACACCGATGAGGCTGGAGCCGATTCTGATACGGAGAAAGACAGCGAACCTGAGACATAAGCTGGCGAGGGAGGCGTTCATTGAGTATAACCCGTAAAATACCGATGCGTACCTGTGTCGGATGCCGTTCCAAGAAGACGAAGAAGGAACTGATCCGTGTGCTGAAAAGGCCGGATGGCGAGATCCAGCTGGATCCGACGGGCAGGCAGAATGGAAGAGGCGCGTATATCTGCGCAGATCCCGGGTGTCTGGCAAAAGCAAGGAAAAATCATGGTATAGAAAGATCTCTGGGCTGCGCAATCCCTGACGAGGTATATGACAGGCTTGAGGAGGAGATGAAACAGATTGGACAGTAGAAAGGCACGGTTCATGATCAGTATCTCCATGAAGGCCGGAAAAGTCGCTGCCGGGGAATTCGCCGCAGAACAGGCAATCCGGGCAGGCAGCGCGGAATTGGTGATCGTCTCGGAAGACGCATCGGAAAACACAAAGAAAAAATTCCGCGATATGGCTGCTTACCGGAGTATTCCGTTTATGGAATTTCTTCCGAAATCGGAGCTCGGCGCTCTGATCGGAAAAGGGGAGCGTTCTTCGCTGGTAATCACAGACGCGAACCTGGCACGGGAAATCCGAAGCCTTCTGGGGCCGGAGAGCGAACAGATATAAACACAGACAGATCAGGATTCATTGAAATAAAGAGGTAAGCGATACATTGAATAATAATGAAAATGAAGGAAAGATGGTAAACGATAAGATAGAAAAGGCAGCGAAGGCGGAGGAATCCAAAACCTCCAGAGAAGACAGTGCGGCAAAGGGAGAGAAGGAAGCAAAACCGGTAAAGAAAAAGAAAAGACTGATCGCTGTTTTTCACCCGCAGAATGCATCCAGTAAAGAGGGCAAGAGCTTCCATCAGGTCATGGATAAGGATAAAAAGAAGAAGTCCAGAGAGAAGACCGGAAGAACAGATGGTGCTGCCGGTCGCGTGGAAGGCTCCCGACGCGGTGTGATGCAGGAGAGCAGCCGCGGTGGACGCCCTGTTGGCAACCGCGCGTCTGCCGGAACTCCCATTGTGAAGGTGCCGAGACCGCATCCGGTTATCCGGACTGAGGAGGCTCCGAAACCTGCTCCGGCGGAAACAAAAAAGAAGAGCGCTGTCAGAAACACTCCTGTGACAGAGGCGGCAAAGCCGGAAGCAGCTGCTGCGACTATCGGAGCTGAGACGGCTTCTGCAAAACCGAATGCTGCGGAATCAGCAAAGATCAATTCATCCGCTGCGGAAATGGCGGAAAAGAGCTCTTCGGCGGGCACGGCTACTGAGGTGAAAGTGTCGAATGGAAAGAACGGGGCACCACAGAGTGAGGCAACGGCAGCTGAGAAGAGTGAGCATGAGACAGCATCTCAGGAGAGACCGGCTGCCGGAACAGCATCTGTTGCCGCTGGCGAGAGTTCGGAACGGCAGAACCAGGGCACCAGAAACGATGCGGACCGCAGCGGTGGCCAGAGCAGAAACTATGGTGACCGCAGCGGCGGCCAGGGCAGAAGCTATGGCGACCGCAATAACGGCGGCCAGGGCAGAAGCTACGGAGACCGCAATAACGGCGGCCAGGGCAGAAGCTATGGAGACCGCAATAACGGCGGCCAGGGCAGAAGCTATGGAGACCGCAATAACGGCGGTCAGAGCAGAAGACCGTTCGGAGACCGCAATAACCGCCCGGGATTCGGAGGAAACCGTCCTGGTTTTGGCGGTAACAGACCTGGGTTCGGCGGTAAGGACGCAGAAGAGGGAAATCGTTTCCCGGGGCACTCCAGAGGACAGCACAGTGATCACAAGGGCGGTCAGGGCGCTGCGATGGATATGGGGCTCAAGAAGCCGTCGAGAGATGGCGCCGGACACAATAAGGATAAGGACAAGAACAAGAGCGATCTTCGCGGCAATAAATACACGAGCGACAGAGGAAACGGACGCAACAACAGACATCTGATCCCGAAGGCACTGCAGAGACCGGTGCATAAGAAAGAGGAGAAGAAGGAAGAAAAGGTGACAGAAATCAAGATCCCGGAGAAAGTTACCATCCGCGAGCTTGCGGAAAAGATGAAGATGCAGCCCTCCGTCATCGTTAAAGATCTCTTCATGAAGGGTGAGATGTATACCGTGAACCAGGAGGTCGATTACGAAAAGGCAGAGGAGATTGCGATGACATATGATATTCTCTGTGAGCCGGAAGAGAAGGTGGATGTCATTGCCGAAATGCTGAAAGAGGATGAAGAGGATGAAAGCAAGATGATTCCCCGTCCTCCGGTAGTCTGTGTCATGGGACATGTCGATCATGGTAAAACATCTCTGCTCGATGCAATCCGCCACGCACATGTGACTTCCAAGGAAGCCGGCGGAATCACACAGAATATCGGCGCATATGTCGTCAATATCAACAACAAGAAGATCACCTTCCTGGATACGCCTGGACATGAAGCGTTTACGGCGATGCGGCTTCGCGGAGCTCAGTCCACGGATATCGCGGTACTTGTCGTAGCGGCGGATGACGGTGTAATGCCGCAGACCATCGAGGCAATCAATCACGCGAAGGCAGCCGGCGTTGAAATTATCGTTGCGATAAACAAGATCGATAAGCCGGGAGCAAATGTCGACCGGGTAAAACAGGAACTCACAGAGTATGGACTGATTGCAAGTGACTGGGGCGGTCAGACGGAGATGGTCGAGGTTTCCGCGAAGACCGGAGTTGGTCTTGATGATCTTCTGGAGACAATTCTCCTTACGGCGGATATCATGGAACTGAAGGCGAATCCGGACCGTCTCGCGAGAGGTCTGGTCCTTGAGGCAAAGCTGGATAAGGGCAAGGGACCGGTAGCGAACCTTCTCGTTCAGAAGGGAACCCTTCATGTCGGCGATTATATTGCCTGCGGCGCATGCTCGGGAAAAGTCCGTGCTATGACGGATGAGAACGGAAAACGTGTAAAAACAGCAGGCCCGTCCACCCCGGTTGAGGTGCAGGGACTTGACGGTGTTCCGGATGCGGGCGAGACGCTGGTAGCTATGGAGACAGACAAGGAGGCGAAGAATTTTGCCGCAACCTTTACCGCCGAGCACAAGAATCAGCTTCTGGAGGAGACCAAGTCCAGGATGTCTCTGGATGATCTCTTCAGCCAGATTCAGGACGGCTCTGTCAAGGAGCTTGAGCTTGTTATCAAGGCGGATGTACAGGGATCGGTAGAGGCTATTCGTCAGTCCCTGCTCAAGCTTTCCAACGATGAAGTAGTTGTAAAGATCATTCACGCCGGAGTCGGCGCGATCAATGAGTCTGATGTCACACTTGCGGCGGCATCAAACGCGATCGTGATTGGATTTAATGTTCGTCCGGACGCGAACGCGAAAGCCCTGGCAGAACAGGAAAAAGTAGATGTGCGTCTGTATAAGGTAATCTATCAGGCAATTGATGATATCGAAGCAGCGATGAAGGGAATGCTGGAGCCGATTTACGAGGAGAAGGTCATCGGTCATGCCGAGGTACGCCAGCTCTTCAAGGCATCCGGAGTCGGAACCATTGCCGGAAGTTATGTCCTCGATGGAATCGTACAGAGAGGGTGCAAGGTTCGCATCAGCCGCGGAGACAAGCAGATTTTCGAGGGAGACCTCGCAAGTCTGAAGCGTTTCAAGGACGATGTCAAGGAGGTTAAGGCCGGCTATGAGTGCGGTCTGGTGTTTGACGGCTTCAATGAGGTCAGGGAAGGCGACCAGGTTGAGGCATATGCTATGGTCGAGGTGCCGCGTTGAAAAAAAACAGTGTCAAGAACATAAGAATTAATGAATCGGTAAAGGAAGAACTGAGCAATATCATCCGAAATGAAGTGAAAGATCCGCGGATCGCTCCGGTCGTTTCCGTTACGGAAGCCATCGTGGCGACAGATCTGAAAAACTGCAAGGTCATGATCAGCGTTCTTGGAGATGAGAAGGCGAAGGAGGATACAATGGAGGGACTGAAAAGTTCCTCCGGTTTCATCCGCCATATGCTCGCTGTGAATCTGAATCTGAGAAACACACCAGAACTTCATTTTAAGCTCGACGAATCGATAGAATATGGTGTTGAAATGTCAAAACGGATTGATGAGGTCATGGAACAGGATCGAAGAGGAAAGCATGCAGAGGAAAATTGATGAATTTTTAAAGGATGTAAATACAGTCGCGATTGCGGGACACGTTAACCCGGATGGCGACTGCGTCGGGTCGTGCATGGGTATGTACCTGTATTTGCGTGATAATCATCCGGAGATCGGCGCGGACGTATATCTCGAAAAGCCCCGCAGTTCCTTTGACATGATCGAGGATATTGACAAGGCGAGACAGGTCTGCTCTGCAGTCCGGTATGATCTGCTGATTCTTCTGGATATCAGCAGTCAGGACAGGATCGGTGTTGCCGGAGCTCTGCTGAAGACCGCGGACCGTGTTCTGTGTCTGGATCACCACAAGACGAACCGTGATCATTATACCTGGCTGTTTAATTATCCGGATCTCAGCTCCACCTGTGAAGTTGTCTGGAATTTTCTGGATCCGGAGAAAATAAGCGAGAAGTGTGCGGAGGCATTGTACATGGGCATTGTTCATGACACAGGGGTTTTTCAGTACTCCTGTACGTCACCCCGCACGATGCGGATCGCCGCGTCTCTGATGGAGAAGGGAATCCCGTTCAGTAGAATCGTGGACAGTACATATTATGAGAAAACCTTCATTCAGAATCAACTCCTCGGAAGAGCGCTTATGGAAAGCTTCCTAATGTTTGACGGGAAAATGATTGTCTCCTGTATCCGGAAGAGAGACATGGATTTCTACAACGCGTCACCGGCGGACATGGACGGGATCGTGAGCCAGATGAGAAACACGGCAGGCGTAGAGGTTTCCGTTTTCATGTATGAGCTGGAAACCGGAAAATGGAAGGCTTCTCTGCGCTCCGTAGATAAAGTGGATGTGAGTGTTGTTGCGCAGATATACGGCGGCGGCGGGCATGCGCGCGCGGCAGGCGTGACGATGCAGGGATCCTGTTATGACGTTGTCAATAATCTGACATTATATCTGGAAAAAGAACTCGTCTGACCGGTCGGACGGACTGGACATCAGCAGAGAAAACATCTGTTCGATCAAACGGACTGGACATTAGCAGAGATAAGATCTGTTCGATCGAACGGCTTGGACATCAGCAGGGAGAACAATGAAAAACGGAGTCATTAACATATACAAGGAGAAGGGCTATACCTCCTTCGATGTTGTCGCAAAGCTCAGAGGCATCCTGCATCAGAGGAAGATCGGCCACACGGGTACGTTGGATCCGGACGCGGAAGGCGTCCTTCCGGTCTGTGTGGGAAAGGCCACTGGCCTCGTGGAGCTTCTGACCGATGAGACGAAGACATATGAGGCAGTGCTTTTACTTGGGAGGGACACCGACACGCAGGATATCAGCGGAGAGGTATTGTCCGAGCATGCGGTGACCTGCGAAGAGGAGGATCTGGAGAATTGCCTCAAATCCTTTGAAGGCGCACAGATGCAGATTCCGCCGATGTACTCCGCTCTGAAGGTTAATGGGAGAAAGCTGTACGAGATTGCCAGAGAGGGAAAGACGGTGGAGAGAAAGGCCCGGCCGGTTCATTTCTATGAGATCCGTCTTCTCTCCTGCAATCTGCCGAGAGCCGTTATCCGTGTAACCTGCTCGAAGGGTACATACATCCGGACACTCTGCCATGACATCGGGGAAAAGCTGGGCTGCGGAGGCTGCATGGAGGCACTCACCCGGGTCCGCGTCGGACAGTTCCACATTGAGGATTCGCTTCGCCTTTCCGAGGTCGCCCGGCTAACCGGAGAGGGGAGATGGAAGGATTTCCTGATTCCGGTATACCGGCTGTTTGATTATCCTTTGGTGCGCACCTCGGTCGAGGCAGACCGTCTCGCCCATAATGGCAACCGGATCCCCGAAGAAGGATACCGCGTGATACAGGACAGGGACCTGGTTTCTGAGGATGGAGTCCGTGTTATAGAGGACGGGAGCCGGGTTTCGGATGATGGACACTATGTTATACAGGACAGGGACGGGGATCCGGAGGCTGGATTTCACGTCGGGAGATCTGCAGGTCAGTCCGCAGAAGAGAAACGGCGGGTGAGGCTTTTTGATTCCGAAGGCGTTTTTATTGGAATTTATGAATCTGCGACACCCGGCGGTTTACTGAAGCCGGTCAGGATGTTCTATGACCCGGATGATGAATGCAGAGTTAAAATTTGAGGAGCGTCAGCTTTGGAATATATACAGGAAGTGGAAAAATATACCGGCGCAGAGCGCTGCGTCGTTACGCTTGGAAAATTTGACGGCGTTCATAAGGGCCATCGGAAGCTGATCGCCCGGGTGAAGGAGATTGCCCGGGCGCATGGCTGGAAGACTGCGGTTTTTACCTTTCAGGTCTCGCCCCAGGTATGTATGGGGGCACGCCGGCCGAAGATGCTGATGACAAATGAAGAGCGAAGAGAGATTCTCCGGGAGCTGGATGTGGATCTCCTGTTTGAGTGCAGATTTACAGAAAGGATCCGGAGTATGGAGCCGGAGGATTTTGTCCGTGAGATTTTGCTGGACAGGCTCCATGTGTCCGCAGTCGTCATGGGAACGGACTTCCATTTCGGAAAAGACCGGAAGGGAGATTCAGAAGTAATGAAGCTGCTGGGTGAGAAGTATGGATTTCTGGTAGAGGTGCTTCCGAAGGAGAAGTACCAGGGCAAGGAGATCAGCAGCAGCTATATCCGGGAGGAACTGGCGCTTGGTCATATGGAGAAAATCACAAGTCTGCTCGGACAGCCATACTTCATCACGGGAAAGATTGTGCATGGCCGGCATCTCGGACATTCCCTCGGATTTCCCACCATTAACCAGATCCCGGATCCTGTCAAGATGACTCCTCCCCGGGGCGTCTACTATTCCAGAACACTCGTGGCAGGCAGATGGTATCAGGGGATTTCAAACATCGGAATCAAGCCGACGGTCGGCGGCACGGCGGTCGGACTGGAGACCTATCTGTTTGACTGTACATTGGATCTGTACGGCCAGGAGGCTAGAGTAGAGCTTCTGTCCTTCCGGAGACCGGAAGAAAAATTTTCGGACATCAATGAGCTGAAGGAGCAGATGGACCGCGATATCCAGGCGGCAGACAACTATTTTTCCAGAGAAGAATGAAAATCACCTGAAGAACGAGATAAAACACGCTGCGCGAGTTTTATCTCGCTATCGCGACGCTCGCCGCACACGAATACTTCGCATTCGGCTGCGGCTCACTGTTCGCGTAAATAAAAATCACCGCGCGCTGAAAATATGCAATTGCGGTCACACCGGCTGCGTTGATACAGCGAAACAGATTCCTGCCCCAGGATTTTCTCAATTTTTTCATGGCAGCCGTTATCAGGCTTTGTATGTGTCTTGCGAAAAGGAGCTGTTCTGCGCCTTGCGAAAGGGAGCTGTTCTTGACTGCGGTACACTAAAGTGGTAACATGATTATAGCAGTCACTTTGATACTGTGAAATTGTGAAGTATCAGAGATACATCGGTTTCGTGACAAAATAATAATTTTGGGAGCAGAGAAAATGAGCAAAGATATTCATACGGAAGAGGTGGATCAGCTGTTTCAGGCCATTCTGACGCTGCATACGCTGGATGAATGCTACACCTTCTTTGAGGATGCGTGCACGATCAATGAAATCCTTTCCCTCTCACAGCGCTTTGAGGTCGCAAAGATGCTGAGAGAGAAGAAGACGTATCTCGACATTTCCAGAAAAACGGGCGCCTCGACGGCAACAATCAGCCGTGTAAACCGTTCGCTGATCTATGGAAATGACGGTTATGAGATGGTTCTGAAGAGAATGGGAATCGAAAAGCCGTCGGATCCGGAAGAAGATGACGGAGATAACTGACATACATCAATCATGCATGTACAATGAAGTACCGGGTACCGATCCCTGATGACGGGGATCGATACCCGGTCTTCTTTTAAACTATCCGATAAGGCGGTGTCCATGATCTGACGTAGTGTCCATCATCGGAAGACGGTAATTTTCCGCGTTCGATAATAACCGCAATACGATACATCGTTCCACAAATTGTACAAGCTATGGCTGACATCGTGCCGGAGCACTCGCAATTCTACAGTTATTTATGGAGCTTCCGGATGGAAGGAAGCTGCGCCAGAATGACTCCGGTGAATACGAAGATACATCCGGTCAGTTCCTTCGGTGACATGGAATCGCCGAGGACGATCCAGCCGGATATGGCGGAGATGACCGATTCCAGGCTCATCAGAAGAGAAGCAAGCGTCGGATTGAGACCCCGCTGTCCGATGATCTGAAGGGTGTAGGCCACCCCTGAGGAAAGAATTCCCGCATAGAGGATAGGCCAGATGCACTGCGCGATGGAGGAGATGTCAGGAGTCTCCAGAAGAAAGGCAGGGAACACGGAAAGTGTTCCGGATACCAGAAACTGAATACAGGAGAGCTGGATTCCGTTCACGCGTGGAATGAAATGGTCCACCGTCAAGATGTGCATGGCAAACATACAGGAAGAACACAGCGTCAGGAGATCACCGCGGTTCACGGAAAATCCTCCCCTGATACTGAGAAGATAAAATCCGATGACAGCGAGGGCAACCGAAATCCAGACCAGAGGCGGACACTTTTTGTGCAGGAACAGTCCGAAGATCGGCACAAGAATAATGTACAGGGCTGTGATGAACCCGCTCTTTCCTGCGGTGGTGTATTCAAGGCCTGCCTGCTGAAAGCCGCCGGCAAGAAAGAGAAGAATGCCGCATGCGATCCCGCAGATCCGGAGATCCCGGGTCCGTGATTTCTTCGGACGCATCCCGGGAATCGAAGCGCCGGTGTAGTTCGGAGCTAATGGATCTTTCTTTCCCACCAGAATTGCGACCGGCAGCAGAACGAGAGCGCCGACGTAGAATCTGCAGAAGTTATAGGTGAAGGGCGAGATGCTCTTCGCGGCAATGCTCTGCGCCACAAAGGTGGTGCCCCAGATGAGCGCTGCCAGAAGGAGCAGCAGCGAATGACGTATTTTCAGGGAATTCCGGGAACGGCTTGGGACGGCTCCGGTATCCCTCGACGGGGTGTCTGATGACATATGAAAACCTCTTGTATTCGTGAAAAAAATAAGTTACGATGTAATTTGTCCTGAAAAAAGGTCACGCAGCCGGCAGGAAAAGCCGGCCTGCGGCAGATAGACTTAATCATCATAGCATCTGAAAATGGAGAATTCAAGGAATGATAGCGATAATTGATTATGATGCGGGCAACATCAGGAGCGTTGAGAAGGCGTTCGTTTCACTCGGACAGGAGGTAACGGTGACCCGAGATGCCGAAGTACTCCGGAGCGCGGATAAAGTGGTCCTTCCCGGGGTCGGAAATTTTGGAGACTGTATGCAGAACCTGGAGAAGTTCGGTCTTGTTCCGGTCATCCGTGAAATCGCATCGAGCGGCAAGCCCTTCCTTGGAATCTGCGTCGGTCTCCAGCTTTTATTTGAGGAGAGCGAGGAATCGCCGGGGGTAAAGGGCCTCGGAATCCTGAAGGGCAGAATCCTTCGTATTCCTGAAGGGGAAAACCGGAAGATCCCTCATATGGGATGGAATTCCATTCATCTGATCGGGCAAAACGGCACCGGCAGGCTGTTTAGCGGAATTCCTGAACAGTCCTATGTCTATTTTGTGCATTCCTATTACCTGAAAGCCGCGGACGAAAGCATCGTCACCGCGACCACCGAGTACGGTGTGACAATCCACGCATCCGTTGAAAAGGGCAATGTGTTCGCAACCCAGTTCCATCCGGAGAAGAGCTCTGACACCGGGCTTGCGATTCTCAGAAACTTTGCCGGGCTTTCATAACCAGAACCCGGATCCTGGAGATGGCGCAATACCATCAATAATACTGATCCTGGCGAATATATAATTTTAAAGATACTCATGGAGAATGCTATGTTTACGAAACGAATCATTCCCTGCCTGGATATCAAGAACGGGCGGGTAGTAAAGGGTGTGAACTTTGTAAATCTAAGGGATGCCGGCGATCCGGTGGAGGTTGCAAAGGCGTATGACAGAGAAGGCGCGGACGAGGTCGTTTTTCTCGATATCACCGCTTCCAGCGATCACAGGAATACCGTGGTGGATATGGTCCGGAAGGTTGCCGAGAATGTTTTCATTCCGTTCACGGTGGGCGGAGGCATCCGCACTGTGGAGGATTTCAAGGCGCTTCTTCGTGAGGGCGCTGACAAAATTTCCATTAACTCTTCCGCCATTGAGAACCCGGATCTGATCAGTGAAGCAGCTATGAAGTTTGGCAGCCAGTGCGTTGTTGTGGCGATCGATGCAAGAAGAAAGCCCGGCGGAGAGGGCTGGACGGTTTATAAGCACGGCGGCAGGGTCGACGTGGGACTTGATGCGGTAGAATGGGCCGCTGAGGCAGAACGCCGTGGCGCCGGAGAGATTCTGCTTACCAGTATGGATTGTGACGGCACCAAGGCAGGTTATGATCTGGAGCTGACCGGCGCGATTTCCCGGGAGGTTGGAATACCGGTCATCGCTTCCGGAGGCGCTGGGAGCATGGAGGATTTCTACAAGGCACTGACGGTGGGAGGCGCTGACGCGGCACTGGCGGCATCACTGTTTCATTACAGGGAACTGGAGATCCGGCAGGTCAAGAAGTATCTGCAGGAGCACGGGGTGCCCGTGAGACTGGTCTGAGGCAAGAATTATGACAGGCGGATGAATACAGCAGGAGGGAGCAGGAGATGGCAGGTCTTACCGGAAGCTGGGAAAAGGCCATGAAACCGGAATTTTCCAAGCCGTATTACCGGAAACTTTTTTTAACCGTAAATCAGGAGTACAGGACGGCGACAGTATATCCTCCTGCAGGGGATATTTTCAATGCCTTTCATTTTACGCCGCTGGACCAGGTGAAGGTGGTTATTCTCGGGCAGGATCCGTATCATGAGCCGGGACAGGCTCACGGGCTCTCTTTTTCCGTGAAGCCGGGAATTGAGATCCCCCCTTCCCTTGTAAATATCTACCAGGAGCTTCATGATGATCTCGGGTGTTACATCCCGGACAACGGTTATTTGGTCAAGTGGGCGAAGCAGGGCGTCATGATGCTCAATACGGTTCTGACGGTCCGCGCTCATCAGGCAAATTCTCACCGGAATATCGGCTGGGAGGAGTTTACGGACGCGGCGATCCGTGTACTTGCCGATCAGGACAGGCCGATGGTGTTTATTCTGTGGGGCAGGCCGGCTCAGAGAAAAGCGGAGATGATTTATAATCCGAAGCATCTTGTGCTGAAATCGCCGCATCCGAGTCCGCTGTCCGCGTACAGGGGCTTTTTCGGCAGCAGACCCTTCTCGAAGACCAACCGGTATCTTGAGGAGGACGGAATAGAGCCCATTGACTGGCAGATCGAGAACATCGCCGGGAAATGAGAAATACAGAGCGGCCGGACCGGGATCGGGAGATGAGGGATACAGAGCGACCGGACCGGGTCCGGGAGATGAGAGATACAGACCGGCCGGACCGGGCACGGGAGCAGGAAATATTAGCAGGAGCACGGATACCATGACAGAGAAAAATTCAAACTCACTCGTAAAAAACGCGTCTGTTCTGATGATCGCGTCCATCATTTCACGTGTCATCGGTCTTCTCTACCGAAGACCTCTCGGAAGTATTCTGGGGGCGGTCGGACTTGGATATTATGGATACGCAAGCAATCTGTATTCGATTCTTCTTCTGATCTCTTCCTACAGCATTCCAATGGCGACGTCAAAGATCATCTCGGAGATGCTTGCAAAGAAGGAGTACAGGGGAGCGCATAAGGTCTTCCGGGGAGCCATGCTCTATGCGGTTATCGTCGGAGGAATCACGGCGCTGATCTGTTTTTTCGGCGGTGCAATTCTTCTCCCGCAGAACCAGCAGAATGCGCTTCCAGCGCTTCGCGCACTGGCACCGACGATCTTTCTATCCGCGATCCTCGGCGTATTGAGAGGATATTTTCAGGCACACCGGACGATGACGCCCACCTCCATCTCGCAGATCCTGGAGCAGATCATGAACGCGATCGTCAGTATTCTGGCGGCATGGATTCTGATCCGCAGTCTTGCGCCTGAGGGCGGCACGAGAGCTGCCATATACGGAGCCATGGGCGGAACCATCGGAACCGGTGCGGGAGTTGTGGTCGGACTTCTGTTCATGACATTTGTGTATATGCTGAACAGAGGCTATTTCCGGAGAAAAATCGCACACGACCGCAGATCCACAGAACAAAGTTATCAGGAAATCCTGAAGATGCTTGTTCTGATGATTACGCCGATTATTTTCACCTCATTTATCTACAACTGCAGCGCGTACGCGGACAGCTATCTGTACTCCGCGATCCAGGGATTTAACGGAATGTCTGCGGATTCCATATCCGCCGCCTACGGAGAATACAGCAATTATTATGTTCCCCTTGTCTCGATTCCGCTTGCGATGGCCTCCGCCAGTACCTCTGCCATGATGCCCGAGGTATCCGGGAAATACGCGATTGGACGGTTCGACGAGCTGAACCGTCAGGTAAATCAGACGCTTAGGCTGACAATGTTTATCTGCATTCCGTGCATGATCGGACTGACGGTTCTCGCGACGCCGATCATGGGAGTGCTTTTTCCGTCGGCGAGCGAGCTGGCGGAGAAGCTGCTCTTTGCCGGTTCCGTTTTCGTTGTGACCGATTCCTTCTCCATTGTGACGGGAGGTGTGCTTCAGGCGATCGGAAAGCAGCATGTGGCTCTGGTCAATGCCGGAATTTCGCTTGCCGTCAATCTGGCTTCTCTCGCGGTTATGCTATTCGCAAGACCCGGACTTGATATTTATGCGGTTATGCTCTCCAATATCATTTTCTCGCTGGTATGCTGCTTCCTGAACATTCTGTCCATGAAGAAATATTTAAGGACAAGGCACGAGATCCGGAAAACGTATGTGGAGCCTCTGGCATCGTCCGTGATCATGGGGGCTGTCGCTTGGCTCATCTACACGGCGCTGTTCCATCTTACGAGGAGACCGTTCATCGGTCTGCTTGTGGCGATTCTGGTTGCGATTGTTGTCTATCTCGTATCCTATGTCGTCATTTCAAAGACAACAGAGGAGGAGATGTACCGGTTCCCGATGGGAGGGAGAATCGTGAAATTCCTGCGGATGATCCGGATCTATCGCTGATCTTTGAGAGAGATTATCCGGTGATTGAGGATCCTTCGTGCAGCGCTTCAATGAAATCGTGCAGCTTCGCACAATCCCTCTCGCAGTTCGCAATGCCGCAATATCTGGTTTGATGTTTCAAGATCGGGCAACCAAAGATAGGCTTAAGATCTGCGCTGCAGGAATATCCGATTCGATATTTCAGGATCGTGTAATGAAAGATATATTTTTGCAGTGTAAACTGCCGTAACAATCGATTCCCGGGCATGTTCGCCCGGGAATTTTGTTACAGAGATGTTAATGAATTTTACACGTTGTTACGCAAGATCTTGTGGTGCCTGTATGCAGATGCCACTATCTGTACATAGCGCGACAGAAAAGTAAAAAAGCCTTAAAATAAAGGCTTTTTTTGATGCGGGAACTGTGATATAATCGGTATCAGTCAGAGAATACAAGGGATTCCTGGATGGTTTTACTGAGGAAAGAGGGAGTAATGCAATGAGAGGGGCCAGAAGGAAAATTACAAAAATATTAATCACTGTTGCACTAACATTAAGCATGTTTGGCTGTGCAACAAGCGTATTTGCAGCCGGGCGCGATCTGGTAGGCGGAGGAACGACCAGAACGGTTGTCCGCAATTCTTCGTCATCGGCATCCGCCGGAAACGTTACTTCTTCTGCAGCGGCCGGTTCAGGCGCAGGAGCATCCGCATCCACGGGCACACAGGCAGCTTCCGGTTCTGCGGGCACGCAGACGGTATCCGGGAATACAGCTGCGGCAGAACAGCAGAATGTGAGTACTGCAGGAGGCAGCGGACAGAGCACTACTCCCGCGGTAACGGTCGTCGCAGGAAATGCGGCGACGGGATATATTGATATCATCACGCCGTTCATGGTATTGTTTGTATGGACATTCCTTTTGTTCTGGGCGCTGACGATCACCCTGATCCATCGTGTCAGAGAGAGAAGAAATGCGGTCTATCACGAGGAATATCTGGAATTCCGGAGAACGATGAGCCAGGATATCGATCTTGGCAGCATTATCACCATTTAAATTCAATATCATCAAACCCTCATCGGAGAGATTCGGATGAGGGAATTTGGATGAAGAAGTCATGCAACGAAAAGAGAGACGGGTCTGCCGCGTGAACCTGAGGATTTCACGGCCGACCCGTTGTCTTTTGTAAAATCGCATACGATACATCACGCCACAAGCTGTATAAGCTGCGGATTGCTCCGTGCTTCGCACTCTCGCAATCCACAGCAGTGTTAACACAAGGGAGAAAAAATGACGGAGCAGAAGAAAGACACCGTTCTGTCAAATGTCCGGCACACGCATGTGCTGGAGGACGGAACCGAGATCACGCATACCCACGAACATACACACACGCATACGCATCAGAATACGAAGGCGGTAGTCAATCGTCTTTCCAGGGCAATCGGCCATCTTACCATGGTGAAGAGAATGGTAGAGGAGGGCAGGGACTGCAGCGATGTCCTGATTCAGCTGGCCGCGGTCAAGTCCGCACTGAACAGCACAGGAAAGGTGATCCTGAAAGATCACCTGGAACACTGCATGGTTGATGCCATTGAGAGCGGAGACATGAAGGAAATCGAAGAGCTGAACAGAGCGATTGATCAGTTTATCAAGTGAGGACAAATAAAAATGATTATATTCGGCAGAGAGGATGGGACAGATGTCTCCGAGGAGGAACTGTTCAGGCATTATCAGGCTCAATACGCAGAGACGGAGCCTACACATATCGCAAACAGACTCGGACTTCCCTTTGACTATATTTTCGAACGGTTCAGCGTCTCCTTTATGGGAAAGGAATACTATGTCTCACATCCCGGCATGAGGATCGAGGCTGCTGATGGAGAGGATCCATACCGGCT
The DNA here is from genome assembly GCF_052063915.1 of Bilifractor sp. HCP3S3_D3. Lineage (NCBI taxonomy): Bacteria > Bacillati > Bacillota > Clostridia > Lachnospirales > Lachnospiraceae > Bilifractor > Bilifractor sp. HCP3S3_D3. The sequence goes on along the minus strand of NZ_JBQHWP010000001.1, from coordinate 35,513 downwards.
CGAAAGACTTCCTTCCGGGAGAATCCTAATCGGAAGATATCTTCTTCATGCGACAGTGTTTCCGCAGAACGGGGAATTCATGGCATTCCGGGAACTGCCCAGCGGAGAGGTATATGCACGGCAGTTTGAGGAACGATGCCTGAGCCGTCTTGCCAGACGGTTTGGAAGCCACCTGGATGAATTCGGGGATATTATGGAATATATCGGCGCGGAGCATATTCACGGCGCAGATGAGGCATGGGAATTTGAATTTCTGGACGGACTGTCCATTCGTTTCTTATTCTGGAGAGGGGACGAGGAGTTTGCGCCAACGGCCCAGATTCTGTTTTCCAGCAATTTTCCGGCGGCTTTCGGCACCTATGATCTGGCGGAGATCATTGACACCTGCATGGAGGCATTCGAAAATGTTCTTCAATATCTGAAAAAATAACCCCCCACCCAGCTTCTTTTTTACCGGAGCAGGGACTATCATTGTGTGTGAACGGTGATGCGGGTGCTGTCCGCGCGCCGGAATATTTAGTTGAGACGAGGGATTCTTTCATGCACATTCCAGAAAATTATCTGAGTCCGCAGACGTGTGCGGTGATGACCGCTGTAATGATTCCGGTCTGGGTACACGCGGTGAAAAAGATCAAGGTGGAGATTCCGAAGTCGAAGATGCCTCTGATGGGGGTGGCTGCGGCATTCTCCTTTGTTGCAATGATGTTCAACGTTCCGTTGCCTGGTGGCACGACGGGACATGCGGTAGGAGGAACGCTGATCGCGCTGCTTCTCGGCCCGAATGCGGCCTGTATCTCGGTGACGATCGCTCTTCTGATACAGGCACTGCTTTTCGGGGACGGCGGTATTCTGGCTTTCGGCGCCAATTGCTTCAATATGGCCTTTGTCCTTCCGTATCTCGGATATGCAATTTACAGTCTGATCCGCAGCCGGACCAGTTCCGAAAAGGGAAGGCTTGTGGCCGCGGGAGTCGGAAGCTATATCGGCATCAATGCCGCGGCGTTCTGCGCGGCCGTTGAGTTCGGCATCCAGCCTGCGCTCTTCCACACGGCGTCCGGTCAGGCTCTGTACTGCCCGTACGGACTGAACATTGCAATACCGGCCATGATGCTCGGACATCTCACTATCGCAGGCATTGTCGAGGTGATCTTCACTGTCGCGGTGCTGGCATATGTACTCCGCACCTCACCGGGGATCCTGCCGGACGCGTCACATGAACAGACGGCCAAGAAGGCAGGGGTAAAGCCGCTGGCGATCCTTCTTGTCGCTTTAATCTGCGCGGTGCCGCTTGGACTCCTTGCAACGGGAACGGCATGGGGAGAATGGGGCGCTGATGAGATCGCGTCGGTTGTCAGTGGCGGAAAAGCACTCGGCTATACACCGGCCGGAATGACACAGGGCTTCTCCCTTGAGGCGCTGCTGCCGGATTATTCCATCGCAGGGCTTCCGGATGCAGTCGGATACATTCTTTCCGCACTGATCGGAGTGCTTCTTCTGATTATTATTTTCCGAATCATTGCGGCATCGATGAAGGAGACGGTAGACTTTCACAAGAAGAAAGTATCCGGGGCATCCGCGGATTGAGAGAAAATAGAATATACGGGAATGAGGATCCGCGCGGCTTTGTGTCGGATCCTCATTTCTGCTGCCGCACAGTCTTTGGGCGGTGAGCCATATCCGCTCACACCGTGTGAAGTGGCGGAGTGAACGCTGCAGCAGACCGACGAAGCCGGCCACAAGCGGCTGGCGTAATACATATTTATTGTTTGGGCGTTTGCTGTACAAACGGGACGCGTGGGGTTAAAATGACTGTCAGGCCTGTTCGACGGGATCGGAAGGCCTGACTGACTATAATCAGGAAGTGTGAGTATAATATGACTGCTGAAGAAAATGAAATCCCCGAGTGGCTTACGGCAGAGGAGGATTACGATCCGCCGGAAGACCGGGACAATTTTATTACAAAAACGATGCTGAAGCTGATAGGGGTTCTGTCAAGTGTGCGGGAAGACGGAAAAATCCGTGCCCGGGGAGCAAGCCCGGCGGTAAAAATTATCTACATTCTGTACTTTATCGTTCTGACAGCGCTCTGCACAAACGCATTTTTTCTGTATTGCATGTTGGCTCTTTGCCTTGCGCGGTATTGTTTTCTTCCTGCGAAAAAGCTCGGAAGAATTCTTCGAAGCGGGATAACTGCAGCACTTCTGAGCATGCTGATCCTTCTCCCGGCAGTTTTTCTCGGACAGCCGTCGACCATGCTCACGGTTTCCCTGAAGGTGTTTCTCTCTGTCAGCATGCTGACGTTTCTGTCGGTAACGACTCCCTGGAACCGGCTGACAGGCGCACTCAGAGTCTTCCATGTACCGAACATTTTTATCTTCACATTTGATATCACGCTGAAATACATTGTGATACTCGGGGACATGTGCGTGAATATGCTGACCGCAATGAAGCTTCGCTCCGTCGGAAGAAACAGGGATAAAAGCAGATCGCTGTCCGGCGTTCTCGGGAGCGTTTTTTTGCGGTCGAGAGAGATGGCGGAGGAGATGTACGGCGCCATGCAGTGCAGAGGATTTGAGGGAGAGTATTATTCTATGAGGAAAAATCTGTTTGCAGGAAGAGACGTGCTGTATATTTTTCTGATGGCGGCAGTGACCGCAGGATTTCTCTTTCTGGAAACAGCAGCCTGAACGATTTATGATAGATACGAAATAAAAAAGGAACAAATAGATGAATGATACATTATTACAGCTGAAGGATATCTGCTATGCGTACGAGGATCATATTGCGCTGCGGTATATCAATCTTGAAATCCGGAGAGGAGAGACCATCATTCTGGAGGGCGCGAACGGAAGTGGGAAATCCACGCTTCTGAAGCTGATCAATGGTCTTGTTTTTGCAAATGAGGGGAGCTACCTATTCGAGGGAAGAGAGATTTCCGAGGAGAGCCTGAAAAATAATAAATTTGCGAAGTGGTTTCACCAGAAAATCGGCTTTGTCTTTCAAAACTCCGATATACAGCTGTTCTGTTCAAATGTCGAGGAGGAAATCGCTTTCGGACCTCTGCAGATGGGATTGGATGAGGAAGCTGTCAGGCAGCGGGTAGATGATGTGATCCGGCTTCTGGATATCGATAAGCTCAGAGACCGGGCGCCCTATCATTTGAGCGGAGGCGAGAAGAAGAAGGTCGCAATCGCCTGCATCCTCTCAATGAATCCGGAGATCCTGGTGCTTGATGAGCCGCTGGCGGGACTGGACCGCCCCGCCCAGGAGTGGCTGATTTCGTTTCTTCTGAAGCTGAAGAAAGCGGGGAAAACGATGATCATCGCGACGCATAATGAGGAACTCGCGGAACATCTCGCGGACCGGCATATCTTTTTTAATGAAGAGCATGAAGCCGAAGAGCTTCAGGTGTTTTACCACACACACAGGCACTGCCACGTCCTTCATCCGAAGTCGGAGGAGGAAGAAATGCTTGTGGAGGAGGGAATTGAACACCATACGCACACGGAGGAAGAACTGTCCGGAGATCTGTGATCCGGCGCCTGTTTCAGGATCTGTGCCATTCCTGGTGATAAGCAGGCATCCGGTACGTGATCTGTGCCATTGCTTGTGCTTAAGCGGACACCCGGTACGTGGTCTGAGCTGTTACGGGAGCGGAGTACAGGACAGCAGATCTGCATGTGAACCACCCATGCTGAAGCTTTTTTGCTTCCAGTTCTGTTGCGTGGCGGCTTTCCTTCGACAGCAGATCTGCGTGCGAACCACCCATGCTGAAGGACGCTTTAGTACTCACGAAGTACCTGAAAAATATAAAATTTCAGGTAGTAGGAGTCGTCTTCCGCCCCAAACAGGATCGGATGATCCGGAGCCTGGGTGCGGAATTCAGCTTGGCGGAGACGGACATGAGCATCTCTGGCTGCCTGCGCAATTGTTTTCGAAAAGAGCTCCTGGTCCATGAAGTGAGAGCAGGAACAGGTTGCAAGGAATCCGCCGTCCTTTACCAGGCGCATTCCCCGGAGGTTTATTTCGCGGTAGCCCTTTGCGGCAGCCTTGATGGAATTCCTTGATTTTGTGAATGCGGGCGGATCCAGGATTACGACGTCGAACTGCCTGCCTTCTTTTTCGAGCTCCGGAAGGAGATCGAAGACATCGGCAACCTGATAATCAATCCGGTCGGCCAGGCCGTTGATTTCGGCATTTTTTTGCGCCTGTTCGATCGCCGTATCCGACGCGTCAATCGAGATGACATGCTTTGCGCCGGCAGACGCCGCGTTCAGTCCGAAGGAGCCAGTGTGTGTGAAACAGTCGAGAACCTCGGCGTTCCGGCAGATGGGCCAGATGGCTTTCCGGTTCAGCTTCTGATCCAGAAAGAATCCGGTCTTCTGGCCGTCGCGAACGTCTACTATATAGCGGATGCCGTTTTCTGTGATGCGGACATTTGTGTCAAAGGGAGCAGAGAGGAAACCTTTGATTCTCGGCAGCCCTTCCTTTTCACGCACCCTGGCATCGCTTCGCTCAAAGATGCCGCGGATCCGGATGCCGTCCTCTTTCAGCACTTCGACCAGCGCCTTCAATATGAGATCCTTCAGGCGGTCGATACCAAGTGCCAGGGATTCCACAACGAGGATGTCCTCGTATTTATCGACGGTCAGACCGGGCAGACCGTCCGCATCCCCGAAGATGATCCGGCAGCTGGAGGTATCAATCACCTGCTTCCGGTAATTCCACGACGCCCGGACTCTTTTCTTCAGGAGTGCGGGAGTGACCTTTTCATCCTTTCTTCTTGTAAGCATCCGGATTCGTATCCTTGAAACGGTATTGATAAAACCATAGCCCATAAAATACCCGTCAAAGTCCTGAACGCAGACAATGCCTCCGTTCGTGAAGCTTCCGGCAACGGCGGCAACCTCATTGTCGAATACCCAGAAGCCTCCCTTTTTCAAGGTCCTGCCTTCTCCCTTTTTCAGGGTAACAGATGCGCCTTCTGCCAGATCATGTTCCGATTCTGTATCTATCGTCATGTCAAGTATATTCTCAAGCTGTTGGACTTCTTTGATTTCGCTCATTCTGCCTCCTGTATCTCCGGAAATGAAATATTCTGCCGCATGGGAATGCTCTGCCGCCTGGCACAGCTGATTTTGCTTCTGCGTCAATATCCGGGTGCTTTCCATGAACGACCTTCAACTCGCGTGAAATTTTTAAAATGCACCTGAATTTATTCGAATTCTAACATAGGCTATAGTAAATAACAAGTCGTATGAACTGCCCCTTCCATTGAGCGGAGGCTTACCGGAAGGAGGCTTGTTAACCCGGATGAAGCATAGATAAAAAAACCTTTTAAAACAGTCTTTGCTATGATATAATCAATTGGAAATACTGGAAACAGGTATGCGAATAACGAGGAGGCAGAAAATGAAGCATATTAAAACATTAAATACAAGAAATCTTCAGAACTCAGTTAAAGACGGCGGATGTGGCGAGTGCCAGACATCCTGTCAGTCTGCATGCAAGACATCCTGCACAGTAGGCAATCAGACCTGCGAGCATGCAGCGAAGTAATTTTTGCATAACCGAACAAGTACAATGATGAGGTGTTCCTGTTCCAGCCGGAGCGGGAACACCTTCTTCTTGTAAGACCAGATGAAAGTTAGGAGAGCATTTTTGATACATTTATATAAAAACAACGGATACAATATCTGCCTGGACGTGAACAGCGGATCGGTTCATGTCATTGATGATCTCACCTACGATGTCCTTGAACGGATGGATCAGGGAAAGAGTGCGGATGAGATCCAGCAGGAGCTTTCCGGAAGATATGATACGTCAGATATCTCGGAGGCAATCAGCGAATGTGATATGCTGAAACGCCAGGGGATGCTGTTTTCAGAGGATTCCTACCGGGGAGCCATCGAGCATTTTTCGGAGCGTCCTACTGTAGTGAAGGCTCTGTGCCTTCAGATCGCTCACGACTGTAACCTCGCCTGCCGCTACTGTTTTGCGGATGAAGGCGAATATCACGGAAAGCGCGGACTGATGTCATACGAGGTCGGACGGAAGGCTCTGGATTTTCTGATCCGAAGCTCCGGAAACCGGCACAATCTTGAGGTGGATTTCTTCGGCGGAGAACCGACCATGAACTGGCAGGTGGTCAAGGACCTCGTTGCATATGGCAGATCCAGAGAGAAGGAATGCAACAAGAAGTTCCGGTTCACGCTGACCACGAATGGTGTCCTTGTCAATAAAGAAATCATGGATTTCTGTGACCGTGAGATGGGCAATGTGGTAATGTCCGTAGATGGCAGGAAATCGGTTCATGATCACATGCGCCCCTTCCGCGGGGGAAAGGGCAGCTATGATGTCGTCATTCCGAAGTTTCAGGAATGGGCGGAGAGAAGACATCAGGACAAGTACTATGTAAGGGGAACCTTCACTCATTATAATCTTGACTTTGCGGCGGATGTCCTTTCTCTTGCGGATCTCGGCTTCAAGCAGATCTCGATGGAGCCGGTTGTGGCGCCGCCGTCAGCGGATTACGCGATCCGTGAAGAGGATATTCCGAAGATCTGCGAGCAGTATGACATTCTCGCAAAGGAGATGATCCGGCGCGCGAAGGAGGGAAGAGGCTTCAATTTCTTCCACTTCATGATTGATCTCTCCGGCGGGCCCTGTGTATACAAGAGGCTCTCAGGCTGCGGATCCGGAGGAGAATATCTGGCGGTTTCCCCTTGGGGAGAGCTCTATCCCTGCCATCAGTTCGACGGCAATCCGGACTTTATTCTGGGAAATGTGGATGAGGGAATTCTCCGCCCGGATCTTGTGCAGGAATTCAAGAAGGTAAATGTATATTCCAAGCCGGAATGCACGGCGTGCTTCTCGAGATTTTACTGTTCCGGCGGCTGCGCGGCGAATTCCTATAATTTTACCGGGGGGATCAACGACGTTTACAGAATCGGCTGCGAGCTTCAGAGAAAGCGGGTAGAGTGCGCACTGATGATCAAGGCCGCTCTCGCGGATGACGAGGGCAATACCGAGATGAAGATAGACGGGACAGATTGATAAAAGAAATTGTAACAAGAGGGAAAAAGAGATGAAAAAGAAACAGAGCGTAGCGGTGCTGATTATCACAGCCGTTCTAACAGTGCTTCTCGGATATACGGTAATATTCGGATGGGGAAGCCACCACACAGGAGCAATGAAGAATATCCGGACCGGACTTGATCTTTCCGGAGGTGTCAGCATCACATATGAGGCGACGGAATCTAATCCGTCCGCGGAGGACATGTCGGACACCATCTACAAACTTCAGCAGAGGGTGACTACATACAGCACCGAGGCGAATGTATATCAGCAGGGTCTTAACCGGATCAACGTCGAAATTCCGGGCGTCACAAACGCAAATGAGATTCTGGACGCACTCGGAACACCGGGTTCCCTGACATTCCAGGACGGGAGCGGCAACACGGTGCTCGAGGGTACGGATATTGCGGACGCACAGGGTGTGTCCACGACGAATCAGAGCACAGGCGCGAGAGAGTATGTCGTTGAGCTGACAATGACAAGCGCGGGAGCAGATAAATTCCAGAAGGCGACCGCTGCGAACATTGGCAAGCAGATTTCCATTATCTACGATGGTCAGACGGTAAGCTCGCCGACCGTACAGAATGAGATCAGCGGCGGAAAGGCACAGATCACCGGCATGAGTTCCCTGGAGGAGGCACAGAAGCTTGCGTCCTTCATCCGTATCGGTTCTCTGTCCCTGGAACTGAAGGAGATTTACTCGAACGTAGTCGGAGCGTCTCTCGGTCAGGAGGCACTGACAACGAGTATTACTGCCGGCATCATCGGACTTCTGCTGGTGGCGCTGTTTATGATCATCATTTTCCGGATGTCGGGTGTGGCGGCCGCCTGGGCTCTGGTCATCTTCACCTTCCTTGACCTCGGCTTCATGAACGCCTTTGATCTGACACTTACGCTGCCTGGTATCGCGGGTCTGATTCTGACCATAGGAATGGCGGTGGACGCGAATGTCATCATTTACACGCGTGTAAGAGAAGAGCTGGCAACCGGTGTAACTCTCTATCGGGCGCTGAAGGCCGGCTTCCACAAGGCGTTTTCCGCAATTTTTGACGGACAGATCACTACTCTGATCGCGGCTGCTGTGCTTTATATTATGGGAACCGGTACGATCCGCGGATTCGCTACGACACTGGCAATCGGAACAATCCTTTCCATGTTCACGGCTCTTGCAATCTCCAGATGGCTGAGCTATGCGTTTTACGGCATTGGAATCCGGAATGTACGGTTCTACGGAACGACGACACACAAGAAAAACTTCCGTTTCGTTGAGAAGAGAGCCGTTACCATGACCATCGGCCTTATCCTGATGATTTCTGTACCGGTCGGCATGATCATGTACAGTGCAAAGGGAAAGCGCGCGATGAATTACAGCCTGGATTTCATCGGCGGAACTGCTACTACGGTTGATTTCGGAAAGGAGATGAGTCTGACCGATCTGGACAATGAAGTCGCTCCGGTGGTTTCGAAAGTAACCGGCAACAGCGACGTACAGTTCCAGAAGATATCCGGCAGCAACCAGGTCGTGATCAAGACCACAGAGCTTGATGCCGACGAAAGGCAGGCACTGAATGATGCTCTTGCCAAGAACTTCAGCACGATCGATGAGTCAAAGATTACAGCGGAGAATATTTCTTCCACGATTTCCGGAGAAATGAGGAGAAATGCGATTCTTGCGGTTATCATTTCCGTTATCTGCATGCTCTTCTATATCTTTGTCCGGTTCCGTGATATCCGTTTCGCATCCAGCGCGGTTCTGGCGCTGTGTCATGATATCCTGGTAGTCGTTGCCTTTTATGTGTGGTCAAGAGCTGCGGTGGGAAGTACATTCATCGCAGTCATGCTTACGATCCTCGGATATTCCATCAACTCGACCATCGTTATCTTTGATCGTGTCCGTGAGAATATCCCGATCATGAGGGGAACCAGCTACAAGGAAATCGTTAACGCGTCCATTACACAGACGCTGACCCGAAGCCTGTACTCCAACATCACAACCCTTATCACCATTGTGGTGCTGTTTATCATGGGAGTAAGCTCGGTGCGTTCGTTTGCGCTTCCGATCATTATCGGTCTGGTAGCCGGCGCGTATTCTTCCATCTTTATCACCGGGCCGCTCTGGTACATGATGAAGACCAGGAACGGCAGGAACGATCTTGCACCCGCCGTACAGGGAGCGTCAGGCAGGACCGCAGGAGGAGAGAAGAAGGCATCGGGAGATTCTTCAGCTGTTCCCGGAACCGGCAGAAAGAAACATGTCAAAAAGGACAGGAGTGAGCTTTCGAGCGTGAAGCCGAAGAAAGGCAGAAACAGAAAGTTCTGAATCATAAAACTCTGAGAGGACGAGGGCAGTGGCTTCCGTCCGACAGCAGAACAGACGGCAGGCATCCGGACAGGGTCCGGGTGCCTGTCTTACTGTATAAGTCCAGTCGCAATGTTTTTGACCCACGGGGAGCTTGCTCACCAGTGGGCAAGAATATTAGCGACGACAACAGGTATGAGCACGAAGTGACGCGTAAGCGGCACGGAAATGTGAATGCCTGTTAGCGGCACGGAAGCTGCGAAGCAGCGAAGTGACGCGCGGACTTATACAGTATGTGGCACGACTTATCGTATGGCCGTTACTGTTCAGAAACAATCCCCGAAAGGAAGGAAGAATGGAAGAGAAGTGGGTGGTCGCCGCAAAACGGGCGGATTTTGGCGGTATCGGGAAAAGACTTCATCTGGATCCGGTTATCGTGCGGTTGATTCGTAATCGCGATGTCTTTACGGAGAAGGATGATCCGGAAGTTGCGGATAGAAAAATCCGGAAATATCTGGACGGAGGGCTGTCTGATCTGTATGATCCGTCACGCATGAAGGACATGGAAACAGGCAGCAGAGTCATCTTTGACGCAATTCGCGACAGGCAGAAGATTCGGATCATCGGAGACTACGACATCGACGGAATCATGTCGTCCTGCATTCTGATCACCGGTCTCAGAAAACTGGGAGCGGATGTGTCCGTGAGAATACCGGACCGTATCCGAAACGGATATGGTCTGAATGAAAGCCTTGTGCGGGACGCTCATGAGGACGGTATTAATCTGATTGTTACCTGTGATAATGGCATCGCCGCGGCAGAACAGATCCGTCTGGCCCATGAACTTGGAATGAAAGCTGTTGTGACGGATCATCATGCCATCCCATTTCGGGAGACGGAGAATGGAGAAACGGAATATCTGCTTCCTCCGGCAGATGCGGTGATCAATCCGCACCGCGCAGATGATTCCTATCCGTTTGACGGTCTCTGCGGAGCAGGAGTTGCATTTAAGCTGATCTGTTACATGTATGATCAGGCAGATATCGCGAACCGTGAGGAGGAGAAAGAAAAGCTTCTGGAATTTGCGGCGATTGCAACCGTCGGTGATGTGATGGATCTGACAGATGAGAACCGGATTTTGGTGCGGGAGGGCCTGAAACGTCTGCATCGGACTGCGAATCCTGGTCTCTGTGCACTCGCAGAGCAATGCGGGCTGGAAAAGGAGGAAATCGGAACCTATCACATCGGTTTTATCCTCGGACCATGCCTGAATGCGAGTGGCAGGCTGGACAGCGCCGAGCGGGCGCTTCGGATGCTGCTGACAGACAGCCGGAAGGAAGCGGAAGAGCTGGCAGCCGATCTGGTCAGCCTGAATGCCAGCCGAAAGGATATGACGGCAGAAGGACTGGAGACGGCACTCGAGATGGTGGAGAGCTCCGATCTGAAGAAGGACAGGGTTCTTGTCGTATATCTTCCGGAATGCCATCAGAGCCTGGCCGGCATCATCGCCGGACGGCTTAGGGAGCATTACTACAGGCCGGCTTTTGTACTTACCGGTACCGATGAGGTCAAAGGATCCGGACGTTCCATTGAAACCTATTCGATGTATGAGGAACTCTGCAGGGTTCGCGATGTATTTACAAAATTCGGCGGGCACCCCATGGCTGCAGGCGTGTCTCTTCCGGCAGAAAAGGTCGGGGAATTCCGCAGAAGAATTAACGAGGTCTGTACCCTCACCCCGGAGCAGCTGACGCCAAAGACGGTCATCGATGTTGCAATGCCGGTTTCCTACATACGGGAGAATCTGATCCGGCAGATGAAAATGCTGGAGCCGTGCGGCAAGGGGAATAGCCGGCCTGTTTTCGCGGAAAGTCAGATGCGGGTTCAGTCGCCCAGAGTATTCGGGAAAAACCGGAATGTGTGCAAGATGAAGCTGTCAGACCGGAACGGATACAAGATTGACGCGGTCTGGTTCGGTGATGCAGACGAGTTCGTCCGCAGCGCATCCGGACGGACGATATCGGTTACCTATTATCCGGAGATTGATACCTGGCAGGGAAGAAACCGTCTTCAGGTACGTATTCTGTCTTATCGGTGAGGATAATGACTGTTTTATTTACGCGAACAGTGAGCCGCAGCCGAATGCGAAGTATTCGTGTGCGGCGGGCGTCGCGATAGCGAGATAAAACTCGCGCAGCGTGTTTTATCTCGTTACAGAAACAGTAACAACGGTAACGGCGTCTGTACGTGAGGGCAGTAAATATTGCGGCGGCAGAAATTTGATGCTATACTGAGGTTTACGGTCACCCGAAGAAGACAGAACAGGAGATAAAACAGGATGAAAGAGTTAAAAGATTATGTAACTACAATTCCGGATTTTCCGGAACCGGGTATTATGTTCAGAGATATCACCAGTATCCTTGACGACGCGGACGGCCTGCAGCTTGCCATTAATACACTTCAGAAGTTTCTTGAAGGATTGGATGTGGATGTAATCGCCGGAACTGAGTCCAGGGGATTTATCTTCGGTATGCCGATCGCGTATAACCTGCACAAGCCTTTTGTGCTCATCCGCAAGAAGGGCAAGCTTCCGAGGGAGACAATTTCGGAGACCTACGATCTTGAGTATGGTCAGGCGACGATCGAAATCCATAAGGATTCCATCCGGCCGGGGCAGAAGGTTGTGCTTGTCGATGACCTGATTGCGACCGGCGGCACGATCGAGGCAGCCGCGCATCTGGTTGAGAGACTTGGCGGAGAAGTGGTCAAAATGATTTTTGTCATGGAGCTTGCCGGACTTAAGGGAAGAGAGCGCCTGTCAAAGTATGATATTGATTCTGCCATTATTTATGAAGGAAAATAATTTCCGCGGCTGATTTTTGTTTACAGGAGCTTTGCGATAGCGGGGGAAACGTGTGAAAGGCATTTTGCCCCGCTTTTCCGGTATGCGGGGTCTGGAGAACATCATATGGATAACACGCAGAAATTAAACCCGATCGATAGAGAAAAGCTGCGCAGGGAAGATGAAAAGCTGAAGAAGGATGTGGCAGAGGTTGATGCAAGCCTCAAGACCATGGAAGATTTCTCGTCTCCGGAAAAGCTCTATGAGGAACTGGTCCGGAGCGTCAAAAAATACCATCCTTCTACGGATTTGTCCATGATTGAGAAGGCGTACAGGGTTGCGTCGGATGCTCATAAGGATCAGAAGAGAAAATCCGGCGAGCCGTACATCATTCATCCCCTTTGCGTTGGCATCATTCTTGCGGATCTTGAACTGGATAAGGAGTCCATTGCCGCAGGGCTGCTTCATGATGTTGTTGAGGATACAGTGCTTACCAAGGAACAGGTCGCCGAACTTTTCGGCGATGAAGTTGCACTGATCGTAGACGGCGTGACGAAGCTCGGTCAGCTGAGCTATTCGGCGGACAAGGTGGAGGAGCAGGCAGAGAATCTGCGCAAGATGTTTCTGGCTATGGCGAAGGATATCCGCGTCATCATGGTCAAGCTGGCGGACCGCCTGCATAACATGCGGACACTGCAGTATATGCGGCCTGAGAAGCAGCTGGAAAAGGCCAGAGAAACCATCGATATCTATTCTCCCATCGCGCAGAGACTCGGTCTTGCGAAAATCAAGAATGAGCTGGATGACCTCTCCCTGAAATATCTGGAGCCGGAGGCATACTATGATCTCGTGCACCAGATTAATCAGAAGAAATCCGAGCGAGAAGCCTTTGTCGAGGAAATCGTCGAGGAAGTAAGAGTTCAGATTGAAGATGCCGGAATTGAGGCACAGATTTACGGAAGAGCCAAGCATTTCTTCAGCATCTACAAGAAAATGGTCAACCAGCACAAGACGCTGGATCAGATCTACGATCTGTTTGCGGTTCGCATCATTGTGGAGACGGTGAAGGACTGTTATGCTGCTCTCGGGGTCATTCATGAGATGTACACCCCGGTTCCCGGACGCTTCAAGGATTATATTGCCATGCCGAAGCCGAATATGTATCAGTCTCTTCATACGACGCTGATCGGACCGAACGGAACCCCGTTTGAGATACAAATCCGGACCTTCGAGATGCACCGGGTGGCGGAATATGGTATTGCTGCGCATTGGAAATACAAGGAGGCATCGGACGGCAAGACGCCGGGGCCTGAGCAGGAAGAGGAGAAGTTGAACTGGCTGCGTCAGATTCTGGAATGGCAGCAGGATCTGTCGGACAACAGAGAGTTCATGAGCCTTCTGAAAAGTGATCTGAATCTGTTTAATGAAAATGTCTATGTGTTCTCACCGGCCGGCGATGTGAAGACACTGCCGGCGGGGTCTTGTACCATTGACTTTGCCTATTCGGTACATTCTGCGGTCGGGAACCGGATGGTCGGTGCCAGAGTGAATGGTAAGCTTGTTCCCATCGAGACCGAGCTTCACAACGGCGACCGTGTCGAGATCATAACCTCGCAGAACTCAAAGGGACCAAGCCGAGACTGGCTGAAGGTCGTGAAGAGCACACAGGCGAAGAACCGCATCAATAAATGGTTCCGGGAAGAGAAGAAGGAAGACAATATTCTCCGCGGGAAGGAACTTCTGACCAGTTATGCCCATTCGAAGGGGCGGACGATCAGTGATCTTCTGAAGCCGGCTTACATCGAAAAGGTGATGCACAAGTATGGCTTTCAGGACTGGGATTCCGTTCTGGCAGCGATCGGGCATGGCGGCCTGAAGGAAGGCCAGGTCATGAACAAGCTGGTTGAGTGCATGGAGCGGGACCGCAAGATGCAGATGACCGATCAGGATGTTCTGGACTCGGCCGCGGCGAACGCGCAGTCTCAGGATAAGGCAGGTGTGAATGATCCTGAGGTTCTGAAGCACAAGGGCGGGATAACTGTACGGGGCATTCATGACGTCGCGGTGCGTTTTTCCAAGTGCTGCAGCCCGATTCCGGGAGACGAAATCGTCGGATTTGTGACGCGGGGCCGGGGGATTACCATCCATAGGACAGACTGCATCAACATCATGAACCTCCCGGAGGCGGAACGAAGCAGGCTGATCGAAGCGGAATGGGCACCGGAGCAGGACAAGGGAGAGTCTTATTCGGTCAGCATCGTGCTTTACGCGAACAACCGCACGGGACTTCTGGTTGATATTTCCAAGATCTTTACCGAACGCGACATCGATGTATCGGCGATGAATGTGCGGACGAGCAAGCAGGGCACGGCTACTATCGATATGACCTTCCATGTGAGAAGTACAAATGAGCTGCGTGATCTTACCGAGAAGCTTCGTCAGATACCAAATGTTCTGGACGTAGAGCGGCAGAAGGGATAAAAATCTTATTTACGCGAACAGTGAGCCGCAGCCGAATGCGAAGTATTCGTGTGCGGCGAGCGTCGCGATAGCGAGATAAAACTCGCGCAGCGTGTTTTATCTCGTTTTATACAGAGCAGGAGAAGATTTATGTCTGAGATGGAAGTACAGAGCATGGTTCTCGGCATGGTCCAGACCAATGTATATCTGGTGAAAAACAAGACGACAGGCGAACTTCTGGTGGTGGATCCTGCGGACAGTCCGGATCGTATCACGCGGAAAGCCGGGGAAATGGATGGGAAGCCGGCAGCCATTCTGCTGACACACGGCCATTTTGATCATATTGGCGCCTGTGCGGCGCTTCGCGCAAAATATGGAATCATGGTTTATGCCGAGGAGCATGAAAAAGAGGTTTTGATGGATACGTCGAAGAATCTTTCTGGCTCCTGGGCATCTCCGGTCACGCTTGAAGCGGATCGTTATGTGAAGGACGGAGACATTCTGCGGCTCGCAGGTTTTGAGATTCACGTATATCACACCCCGGGACATACCATAGGGAGCTGCTGTTATTATTTCCCGGAGGAGAAAGCGCTGTTCAGCGGCGACACTCTGTTTTGTGAATCCTACGGAAGAACTGACCTTCCGACCGGAAGCAGTCATGATATGGAGGAAAGCGTTCAACGCATTTTGAGAGAAATTCCGCCGGATACCGCCGTGTATACCGGCCATGAGATGTTTACGACGATTGCCCGTGAACGGAAGTATAATCCGCTCGCCCGGTGACCGGAAATGAGGTGAAAGGTGCCTGCCAGATTTACGCTGCAATTCAATCAACGAGAATATGAATACGATGTCTATAACCTGATCCGTGCATTTTTTCCCTTATCGGAGATTACAATATGGTACGAGGGAGAGGAACGTCCCGAGGGGGATTTTGACGAGGATTTTGTGATCACCTATCACAGAACGTATGTCTCCTTTTCCTATGGCTCGAGGCGGGAGGAATGTTCCCTTTCAGATCCGGATGACAGGATTCATACGAAGAATGAGCTGAAGCAGCTTATCTACAGGACCTTATCGGACGCAACCGGGATTACGCTGCCGTGGGGGGATCTTACGGGCATCCGCCCGACAAAGATCGCGATGAAGCTCCTGGAGGAGGGCCGGACCGATGAGGAAATCAGCCGCGAAATGCGGGAGAATTACTTCACATCGGACAGTAAGATCCGGCTGTCTCTTTCTGTGATACACAGAGAGAAGGATATCCTCGACCGGATGCACCTCAAGAAGGGCTACAGCCTTTATGTGGGCATTCCGTTCTGTCCGACCATCTGTCTGTATTGTTCGTTCGGCTCGCACCGGCTGGATCTCTGCCGGAAAATGGAGGAGCCGTATTTTCATGCCATGTACCGGGAGCTGGCATTTATTGCTGACGAGATGAGAGATTTTACCCTGGACACGGTCTATATCGGCGGCGGCACGCCGACCTCGGTCTCGGCGGAGCGTCTTGATGAGCTGCTGTCGGTTCTCGACCGGGAGTTTGATCTGCATCACCTGGCAGAATTTACCGTGGAGGCAGGACGTCCGGATACGATCACGGAGGATAAGCTCCGCGTGCTTCAAAAATATCCGGTGAGCCGCATTTCCATCAATCCGCAGACCATGAATCAGAAGACGCTGGATCTGATCGGCAGGAAACACACGGTAGAAGAGACAATCGAGAAGTTCCGGCTCGCGCGCAGAATGGGATTTGACAATATCAATATGGACCTGATCGTCGGTCTTCCCGGGGAGGGAGCAGACGAGGTGAGCCACACGCTGGAGGAGATCCGGAAGCTGGATCCCGACAGCCTCACGATACATTCGCTAGCGCTGAAACGCGCGACGCGGCTGAATCTCTTCAAGGAGGAGTATGAACCAATTTCCTTCCGCAATTCCACGGAAATTATGAACCGCACACAGGCCTGCGCTGAAGAGATGGGAATGAGCCCTTATTATCTGTACCGCTACAAGAATATGGCGGGAAATTTCGAAAATGTCGGATATGCCAAGCCCGGTAAGGCGGGGATCTACAATATTCTGATCATGGAAGAAAAACAGAGTATTCTGGCAGCCGGTTCCGGAGCCTCCACAAAATTTGTTTTTGAGGACGGGAAGCGGATTGAGCGCGCCGAAAATGTAAAGGATCTTCAGAACTATACAGAGCGTATCGAGGAGATGTGCCGGCGCAAGAAAATTGGGATTGATTCTTATCTGAGGCAGTGAATACAAGGTATGAAGAAGAAAGACAGCAAATCCGGTGAAGTGAAGGACGGAAAAAAGGGGAAAGAGAAGAATCCAAAGAAGAAGCATAAGACGCGGGACGGACAGAAAACGTCAGACAGGCACAAGGCGCATGACGGGCAGAAAATGTCAGGCCGGGACAAGACGAAGAACGGGAAGAAAAAAGCGGACATAGAGGCGCTGAACGGGCCGAAACGATCTAAGACACAGAATAAGATTGCCGCCTATCACAATACCCGTCATCTGTTCGGCGCAAATATGTCTGAACAGCTGGAACACGGAGAAAATGTCAGCAGTCTTGCGTATGAGGTCGGCCGTGAGCTTGGACTGTCTGATAGGGAGTGCGAAGATCTGATCATCGCGGGATTTTTCCACGATATCGGAAAGGCTCAGATCTCGAACGAGGCGCAGGGAAGGGATTGCATGCTGGTGGAGGAGATGAATTCTGTCCGGCAGCACCCGAAGGCAGGATACGAAATACTGAAGCGCCACGGCTTCTCGGAGGAGATCTGCAGGGAAGTCCTGTACCACCATGAGAATATGGACGGGAGTGGCTATCCGGAGAGCCTGGAGGGGGCCAATATCCCGCTGGGGGCTTGCATTCTCCGTGTCTGTGATGTATTCTGTGCATTGATTCAGGATCGTCCTTATCGGAGTGCGTTTCCGCCCGAAACCGCTATGAAAATGATGATTGAAGAAGTGGAAAAGTATAATCTGAAAGTTTTTCTGGCATTCCAGCGGGTTCTGCACAGGAGTCCGGACGGCAGCATTGCCTTGCCTGAGGTACGGCCGGAAGTGAGAGGAGTTTGGAAGAAATTATGAAGCTTACAAAAAAACCTGTGACAGGAATGAAGGATATTCTCCCCCGGGAGATGGAAATCCGCAATTATGTGATTGGCCTGATCAACGACACCTATTCCAGATTCGGCTTCACGCCGATCGAAACTCCGTGTGTGGAGCATATTGAGAATCTGAACAGCAAGCAGGGCGGAGAGAATGAGAAGCTGATTTTCAAGATCCTGAAGAGAGGTGAGAAACTGAAGCTGGCAGAGGCAGAATCTGAGGCGGATCTCGTGGACAGCGGACTCAGATATGATCTGACATTGCCGCTTTCCCGTTTTTATGCCAATAACGCGAATGAACTTCCGAGCCCTTTCAAAGCGCTTCAAACAGGAAACGTGTTCCGGGCGGACCGCCCACAGAGAGGAAGATTCCGTCAGTTCAGACAGTGTGACATTGACATCCTCGGTGAATCCTCGAATCTTGCTGAGATCGAGCTTATTCTTGCCACGACCACACTGCTCGGGAAACTGGATTTCCGGAACTTCACAATCCGCATCAATGACCGCCGCATTCTGAAAGCAATGGCCGCGTACAGCGGTTTTCCGGAAGAATCTTACGATGAAGTCTTCATCATCCTTGACAAGATGGACAAGATCGGGCTGGATGGAGTGGAGAAGGAACTTCTGGAATCCGGATACGAGAAGGAATCCGTGGACAAATATCTGGAGCTGTTCCGCATCATCACTCCGGACGCTGCAGGGGTGAAGACGGCAAAGGAAAAGCTGACGGGCTTCCTGGATCCGGAATACGCGGATGGCCTGATCACCATTATGAACAGTGTCGACGCGGTCAAAACCGCTGATTTCCGCATGAAATTTGACCCGACACTTGTGCGGGGCATGTCCTACTATACAGGTCCGATCTTTGAGATCTCAATGGATGAATTCGGCAGCTCCGTCGGAGGCGGCGGAAGGTATGATGAGATGGTCGGAAAGTTCATCGGACAGCCGGTACCCGCAGTTGGTTTTTCCATCGGCTTTGAGCGGATCGTCATGCTGCTTCTGGAACGTGGATATCAGGTTCCGGGAACTGCTGTGAAGAAGGCATATCTCATCGAGAAAAAATGCTCCGGCGAGAAGATTCAGGAGACAGTCCGCAGAGCCATGCAGGAAAGAGCAGAAGGCAAGACCGTGAATCTTCTGGTCATGAAGAAAAATAAAAAATTCCAGAAAGAACAGCTGACGGCAGAAGGATACACAGAAATAGAAGAGATTTATACTGTATAAGCTCTTCGAAAACGCAGACGGGATCGTCACGCGCGAAGCGTGTGAAAGAGACTGGATGCGATTTCGAAGGCAACAGGTATGAGCGTGAAGCCGTGTGAAACACGGCGAAAACGCGAATGCCTGTAGGATTGCGGGAGTGCGAAGCACGGAGCAATCCGTAGCTTATACAGTTATTAAATAAGCTCTTCGAAGACGCAGACAGAATCTGATATAAAAGAAAATAAGGAGACAATTAACCATGGCGGAAAGTATGAAGGGAATGAAACGAACCTGCAGAGCTGCGGAGGTGACTGCTGATATGATCGGCAGCGAAGTGACTCTGATGGGCTGGGTACAGAAGAGCCGCAACAAGGGCGGTATTATTTTCGTGGACCTCAGAGATCGTTCCGGAATCATGCAGCTGATTTTTGACAGTAAGGAGACCGAGGAGGAGTGCTTCAGCAAGGCGACGAAGCTCCGGTCGGAATTTGTAATTGCGGTAAGGGGAACCGTCCGGAAACGTGAGGGAGCGGTGAATGAGAAGCTTGCGACCGGATCGATGGAGGTTCTCGTCAATTACCTGAGAATTCTGGCAGAGTCCGAGACACCGCCATTTCCGATCGAGGAGAACAGCAAGACGAAGGATGAAATCCGTCTTGCTCATCGCTACCTTGACCTCCGTCGTCCGGATCTCCAGAGAAATATGAAGCTTCGTTCCGATGTGGCTTATTATACACGTGAGTTTTTCCACGATGAGGGATTCATGGAGATCGAGACGCCTATGCTTGGCAAGAGTACCCCTGAGGGTGCCCGTGACTATCTCGTTCCGAGCCGGATTCACCCCGGAAGTTTCTATGCGCTGCCGCAGTCTCCGCAGCTGTTTAAGCAGCTTCTGATGTGCTCGGGGTATGACCGGTATATTCAGCTCGCCAGATGCTTCCGGGATGAGGATCTTCGTGCGGACCGCCAGCCGGAGTTCACACAGATCGATATGGAGCTGTCCTTCGTAGATGTGGATGATGTCATCGATGTCAACGAGAGATATCTGAAATACCTGTTCAAGAAGACGCTGAACGTTGATGTTCCCACGCCGATCCCGAGAATGACCTGGATTGAGGCGATGAACCGCTTTGGGTCAGATAAGCCGGATGTCCGCTTCGGCCTGGAACTGGTAGATGTATCAGAGGTTGTAAAGGACTTTGACTTTGCGGTATTTAAAAACGCTCTGTCGTTGAAGGATGGTTCGGTTCGCGGCATCAATGTCAAGGGACAGGGCAACATGGGCCGCAAGCAGATCGACAAGCTTGCCGAGATGGCAAAGGGCATGGGCGCAGGCGGTCTGGCATATATTCAGCTGAAGGACGATGGAACAGTGAAATCCTCCTTCTCGAAATTTATGACGGAAGATCAGGAAGCGGCTCTGATTGGCGCAATGAAGGGTGAAAAGGGTGACCTTCTGCTCTTTGCGGCGGATCGCAACAAGATTGTGTGGAATGTGCTTGGACAGCTTCGCCTGCATTTCCGCGATGAGCTGGGGCTCACCAGGAAGGATGATTTCCGTTTCCTTTGGATTGTTGAATTCCCGCTTCTGGAGTGGTCTGATGAAGAGAACCGCTTTATGGCGATGCACCATCCCTTTACCATGCCGATGGAGGAGGACTGGGACAAGATCGACTCCGATCCGGGTTCCGTCCGCGCGAAGGCGTATGATATCACGCTGAACGGCAATGAGATCGGCGGAGGCTCTGTCCGGATTCACCAGAACGACATTCAGGAAAAGATGTTCGAGGTTCTCGGTTTCACGAAAGAACGCGCATGGGAGAATTTCAAGTTCCTGCTTACTGCGTTCAAGTACGGCGTTCCGCCGCATGCAGGTCTGGCATACGGACTTGACCGTCTCGTCATGCTGATGGCGCAGGCGGATACCATCCGCGACGTTATCGCGTTCCCGAAGGTTAAGGACGCATCCGATCTCATGACCGAGGCACCTTCCAGAGTGGATCAGAAGCAGCTGGATGAGCTGGGACTGGAGATTCCTGCGGAAGAATAACCGACGGGAAGCCGGGCATGGGTTCTGGCAGATACCCGCCCTGACCCGGCCATATCATGGTTATCATTTGAACAGTCACAGACCGCTGGATTCGCGCCGGCTGCAAACCGGGGCCGATCCAGCGGTCTTTTTCTTGACATCATGTGTACTGCGTTATATAGTACACAGTATACAGAGACTTTTTCTGAGGCGGAAGGAGGGAAAGCTTTGATTGCGATTGACTACCAGGATCGGCGTCCGATCTATGAGCAGATCGCGGATTACTACGAGATGCTGATTATTAAGGGCGTTCTGGCGCCGGATGAGAAGATTTCTTCCGTGCGGCAGCTGGCGCAGGAGTTGTCGATTAATCCGAATACAATTCAGAAGGCCTATGCGGTGCTGGAGAAAGAGGGTTACATTTACACGGTGAAGGGACGAGGAAACTTCGTTTCCGGCAATCCGTCTTCTCTGGCGGAGCGAAAGCAAAATATCTGGAAGGACAAGATGAAGGAATGTCTGAAGGAAGGCAGAGAGCTTGGGGTCGACCGGGAAGGCTGTACCCGACTTGTCGATGAAATCTTTGGAGGGGTACAGGAATGATCGAGTTAATAAATGTGTCAAAGAAGTTCCAGGACGTTCAGGCTCTCCGGGAGGTTACGTCCGCTATTAATGAGGGAGAGGTCTTCGGACTGGTAGGAACGAACGGTTCAGGCAAGAGTACTCTGCTTCGCATGATCGCCGGAGTGCTGAAGCAGGATACAGGAGAAATCCTTATTGACGGTATTCCGGTGTGGGACAATCCGGCGGCAAAGGCTGACGTCTGCTTTATTCCGGATCTCAGCTACTTCCCGGTGAATGCAACGCCGGTCACAATGACCAGCATCTGGAAAACCATTTATCCGGATTTTCAGGAAAAGCGGTTTCTGGAACTTCTCAGCAAAATCGGGATGGACAAGAAACGCAGAATCAACGCATTTTCCAAAGGGATGAAGAAGCAGCTGTCCCTGTTTCTCGGTATCTGTTCCGGTACAAAATACCTTCTCTGCGACGAGACCTTCGACGGGCTGGATCCTGTCGTCCGTCAGGCAGTCAAGGGACTTCTGGCTTCGGAGATTCTGGACCGGGAATTTGTCCCCGTGATTGCCTCGCATAATCTGCGGGAGATGGAAGACATCTGCGACCATGTAGGACTTTTACATCATGGAAAGCTTCTCCTGTCCAGTGCCCTCGATGACATGAAATTCAACATGCAGAAGGTGCAGGTTGTCCTGAGAGATCCCATGATGGAAGAAGAGCTGAAATCACGTCTCGATGTGATTCTGAGTGAGAAGAGAGGCTCAATTCTCACGATTGTTGCCAGAGGATCTTACCAGAATGTCATGGATATCATTGAAAGAATGAATCCGATCTTCGCGGAGAATCTGCCGCTGACACTGGAGGAGATCTTTATTACAGAAACGGAGGTGGCCGGGTATGATGTTCGAAGCATTCATTCATAAACAGAAATCCATGCGGGCGTCTGCCGGGAGAAGAAATCCCGATCGGAAAATCAGCCTCGTTCGGTTTATACGGCAGGAGGTCAGCCTCTCTTACTGGCTCCCGGTGCTGATCTCTGTGATTGCGTTTTTTGAATATCCGATGCGTCTGTATCTGGTTCTGAACATCAACAATCTATATGCCGAGAAAGGGAAAAACTACGCGGAGATGATCCGTTCCCTCCGGATAAAGGCACTTGAGTCAAGCCTTGGATCGGGTGACATTCCTACGATTCTTTCCGTCGGCGTCGCCGCACTCCTGTGTGCCTGCACGATGTTTTATTATCTGGATTCAAGGGAGAGAACTGATTTTTATCACAGCCTGGCGCTTAGCCGCAATGAGCTGTATTGTGTGAAGTTTGCGGCAGGATGGCTTGCGGCGGCAGTTCCATATCTTGTGAATGTGTTTGGCGGATATTTCCTGTTCGGGGGAGTCTACGGGCTTCTGACCCGGGATACGCTCCGGACGGTGGCGGGATCGGCGCTGTTCTTCCTCCTGGCGTTTTCTGCAATTTATGGGGTCTGCATCCTCGCGATGATTCTGACCGGAAGACTTCTGACCGGACTTCTGACGGGAATATTTTTTCTGGGATACGGGCCGACATGCTTCTATCTGATCAGTTCACTGATTCTGGAAAAATTCGTGACATACAGCAGCTATACAGATAGAGGCGGCAATGTGATCTGGCTTCTGTCCCCGTTTTCGCTGATGTGGCTGAGAAGTGACAGACTGTCCTCTCTTTTCGGAGCATTGCTTCCGGATCGGGTACATTCTCTGCTTCTTCCGGGTCTTTTCCTGACGGGATACTTCATTTTTTCAGTCATACTCGGATTGCTTCTGTACAGAAGGAGACGTTCGGAGGCAGCGGAAAATTCTCTCTGCTACCATGGCTTCGGGGCATGTGTAAAGCTTCTGGTAAGCGTTCCGGGCGGAATCGCGTTTGGAGCGCTGCTCTCGAGAAGCACGGACAGCAGCAGTGTGAGCTGGGTTGTGTTCTCTGTGATCGGAGTCTTTCTGATCAATGGCATCATCGAATTTATCTACAGCAGAGATCTGAAGAGTATTCCGAGACACTGGGTCTCCCTTGCCGCGGAGTATGCCGGAACAGCCCTGCTTCTCGCACTCATGATCGTAAATCCCTTTGGATATGACAGCTGGCTTCCGGAAACAGATCAGATTCTGTCGATGTCAATGATCCCATGCAGTGACGGAATCCGTATTCTCGGTGAGTACAGCTATTGGGATATGAGTCAGAATGCCATACCCATGCTGAAGAAAACGGAGACTGGAGATTTTATGTCCATCTATACGCTGGCGGAAGAGGGCGTGAAAAATGCGGAACAGGCAGGGGAGACAGAGTATGTTCCAAATATCTGTGTCATGTTCCATATGAAAAACGGCGGCGTTGTATACCGGCAGTATCAGGTGTCGGATAAGGCACTCCGGAAGGCAGAGAACGTGCTTTCGGCGGATTCTTCCTGGAGGAAGAATAATTATCCTGCCAATTTTGTGGATCCGTCCGCGATTGAAAGCGTTGAAATCTGTCCGTGGGAGATCGCGAAAGGCCCGGGGACGACACCGGATCTGTCTCAGGAGGAAATCCATGACCTGATTCAGGCGTTGAGAGACGATTCCAACGCAACGGATCT
This sequence comes from Bilifractor sp. HCP3S3_D3, assembly GCF_052063915.1. Taxonomy (NCBI): domain Bacteria; kingdom Bacillati; phylum Bacillota; class Clostridia; order Lachnospirales; family Lachnospiraceae; genus Bilifractor; species Bilifractor sp. HCP3S3_D3. The sequence continues at coordinate 11,287 of NZ_JBQHWP010000001.1, read as the reverse complement.
CACGGCGATTCAAAAGCAGGAACCTGTTGGTACCCTTCGGTTCACACCGAAGGACTGGTCCGATGGGATTTCCATTGATGGCAGACAGATGGATGTATATGAGCTGTATCTCTATCCGGAATACTGCAGGACATTGGAATTTCTGAAGAATCACGGCATCAATCTGTTGAAGGGCTCATCCGGAGACGAGGAGGGAATCAGCAGCGACATCCTGTCCGTGGTTATACAGAGCGGAGAGAACAGTTATCTGCTGACGGATCCTGATGAAATTTCAGATTTTCTTCAGCATGTCACACAGATCCGCGGTTATTATACGGACGCAGAGGAAGACGGCTCCTGGTGGTACATGTCGGCCGCCTATCAGGGCGAGCAGGACGACAGAACCGTCTACTTCAATCCGGACGATGAAGCTTTGAAGATCCTGAAAGAAAATAAAATATCGGATCAGAATGCGCAGTGAACCTGAGATGGTTCAGTTCAGCGCAGCCATTCGTAAAACGAAAGGAGCATTATGAACAGGAAAAAAGCAGGCATTCTTGTGCTGATTATTGCCGCTGCGGGTGCTTTGACAGTCGGAGTCATCCGCATGCATGCAGCGAATAACAAAACGGATAAAACAGGAGAAACAGCGTACGTCGATCTGGTGTCAAACCTTGCTGATACCGGATCGCTCGGAACGAACAACTACTATGCTGGTACGGTGGAGACGCAGGAAACCTGGTCCGTGAACAAGAACACGGACGCTGAGGTGAAGGACCTGAAGGTCGCCGTGGGACAGGAAGTGAAGAAGGGCGATGCACTTTTCACTTATGACACGACAAAATACCAGCAGGATCTGGAGCAGGCAAATATCGATCTTCAGAGGCTGAATAACGAGTATACCTCAATGGGACAGACAATCAGTCAGCTGACAAAGGAGAAGGCCTCCGCTTCGGCATCGGAGCAGGCGGATTATACCATCCGGATTCAGGAACAGCAGCTCTCCCAGCAGCAGAAGCAACTCGATATCCAGAGCAAGCAGCAGGACATCCGGAAGCTGCAGGACAACATCAACAACGCGACGGTGACCAGCCAGATGGACGGTGTGGTTAAGAGCATCAATGACGGAACATCAGCCTCTTCTGACGGTACGGATACCTCCTATATCACGATAATCAAAACCGGAGACTACCGGGTGAAGGGCACCGTCAATGAACAGAATGTCGGAACGCTGTCCGAGGGGACGCCGGTCATTGTTCATTCCAGAGTGGACGATAGCAAAACCTGGAAGGGAACCATAAACAAAATTGACACCGAGAATACCGTCAGCAGCAATAACGATTATGGGTACAGCGGAGCGTCGTCTTCCGGAGGCACAAACTATCCTTTTTATGTGCAACTCGAGAACAGCGATGGACTCATGCTGGGACAGCATGTATACATGCAGACGGATACCGGAAGCAAAGTGGATAAGAGCAAGGGAATCTGGATCGGTTCGTATATGGTCGATCAGTCTGATGAGAAACATCCCTTCGTATGGGCGGCAGGGAAGAACGGAAAGCTGGAGAAGCGTGAGGTAAAGCTGGGAGAGAGCGATGATACAACCGGAGAGGTGCAGATCACAGAGGGAATTACCATGGAGGATTCTCTGGCGATACCATCTCCGGATCTGAAGGAGGGCATGGCAACAGCCCCGATGAGTGAGATGCCATCGGAATCCGGAACGGAAGGCGTGATGTCCTCGAGTTCGATTCCGCTCTCCGGAAATGACGTGATTTCCGGGAGCTACTACGACGATACGATTTCATCGTCAGAATATCGTGAGACCGAGAGCAGCAATAACCCGGAGCTGTCAGCGGCGCAGCAGGAAGCGGCGCAGGGATCGGAGGGCGGATCAGAAGGATACGCTGACAGCACAGATGACGGACAGGTAGCCGGCGGCGCCGTTGCCGCAGACTGAGGAGGTGCCGAAATGATCCTTGAATGCAGACATATCTATAAAAATTATATTCAGGGAAAGCTTGAAGTACCGGTTCTCAGGGATGTGAATTTTTCGATGGACGAGGGAGAATACGTGGCGGTCATGGGACCGTCCGGATCCGGAAAATCGACGCTGATGAACCTGATCGGCTGTTTGGATCAGCCGACCAGCGGTACGCTGATCCTGGACGGGAACGAAGTATCGAAACTTTCGGATAATGAGCTCGCTGACCTGCGGCTGGCAAAAATCGGGTTTGTATTTCAGAACTTTCAGCTGCTGCCGTACATGACCGCGCTGGAGAATGTGGAACTGCCACTGACCTATGCCGGCCTGCCAAAGAAAAAAAGACGGGAGCTGGCGAAGGAGGCACTGGCCCGGGTTGGCCTGTCGGAGCGGGTGGATTTCCGGCCAAATCAGCTCTCCGGTGGCCAGAAGCAGCGGACCGCGATTGCGCGCGCGATTGCGAACCGACCGAAAATTATTCTTGCGGATGAGCCTACCGGTGCCCTGGATTCAAAATCCGGCAGTCAGGTCATGGATCTGTTTCAGGAGCTGAACCGGGAGGGATCCAGTATTCTGATGATCACGCATGATCCCGGAATTGCGGCAAGGGCACAGAGACTCGTTGAGATCCGTGACGGCGTTCTATTTCTTCCCGGGCAGAAAGATCCTGTCGGGCATAGGGAAGAGAAAAGTGGTCAAAAAGAGGGGAAGATGTGGAAGGAAAGCGGACATACCGATGCAGGGGAAGGAGGGGATCCGGGCAATGAAGGCTAAGAAAGTAATATCTGTTATCCTTGCATCCGTGATTGCTGCAGGCGCCGGATACGGAATCTTCCGCGCGGTACAGGTGACGACCAGCCAGAGGACTGTCACAGTTTTCAATGCCTCTGACCTGAATTACAGCGGAGGCTACGGGTATGACAGCCAGACCATGCAGGGAGTCGTCACAACCGATGCCAGCCAGAACATTTACGTAACAGATACGGAGGATATTAAGCATGTGTATGTAAAGCAGGGACAGGCGGTTCGCGAAGGAGATATCCTCCTTGCTTATGATACGACAAAGACAGGCCTGAACCTGGAGCAGGAGAAACTGAACAACCAGCAGATCCGGCTGAATATTGAGGTGGCGGAGAAAAACCTTGATACTCTGCGTCGAATGAAACCGGTCAGCAATGTGATTCCGCCGGACGATTTCGCGCCGGTGGATCCATCATCGATCGATGATGGAGACATTGTCCCTGATAACGGTCCGGATGACATTAAAGAACCGGGGCAGAACGAAGACGAAAAACCGGGCGGGAATGACAGGGAACCGATGAAGCTTGTGAAATACAGGGAGCTGACCGCTGATTCGGAGGCAAAGAATGAAATGACCGCGGACGGAACAGCAGAAAAACCCTATCTGTTTCTCTGCGAGCCGGACGAGGAAGGCAGGATCACCATTGGCACCGGATTTATCCGTAAGCAGCAGGAAATGGCAGACAAGACGGGCCAGAAACAACGCTATATTGTTCTGGAAATTCTTGACGCGGATGATCATGCTGTTTCCGCATGGATGCAGGATATCCGCAAGCTGGATCCGGACAGCCCGGTCACGGTGGATGCCGCTACGGGAAATGCCGATTTTGCCGATCTTTCCGCAATGACTGCAGACCAGATCGCGAAGGCACTGGAGGGAATCCGTGATACGGACAAGCTTGCGGCTGCGCTGCAGAAACTGAGCGGAGATGAAGAAAAGCTGAATAACATCCTGAAGAAAATGGACAGAGAAACGAGGGAGAAGCTTCTGCAGGCGCTGACAGAGCTTCAGAAAGAAGATGATCCCCGGGATACGCCCGCACCGTCTCAGGATACGCCCGCACCGTCTCAGGAGCCGACCGCGCCGCCGAACCCGACACCATCTCCTACACCGCAGGGAGGTGAGGGGTCAGAGCCCGGGACTTCTCCACAGCCATCTCCTGCAGAGGCTGCGAGGGATACAGAACAAAGCGGAGGCACCGTGCCCGCATCAGCTTCATCCAGAAAGAACTCATTTCGGGGAGTCTTTGCTGACTGCAAAAGCTATATGCGGATCGGAGACGATGCAGACGATGCTGTTTTTTCGGGAGAAACGGCGGGGTATTCACAGAAACCCGCGTGTGTCGGGAACGGAGATTTCGGAATTCTGACGGCGGATAAAAGCGGGACATCCCTGGGATCGGATTCCGGAACGGACAGCGGTTCAGGCAGCAGCGGGCTGATTTCCCCCGATGAGGAATATAGTGCAGATGAGCTGAAGCAGGCGATCCGGGATCAGGAAAGTCAGCTTTCGGACCTGAGACTCGATCTGCAGGAATCGGATCTGAAGGTGAAGAAAGCGCAGCAGGATGTCACAGATGGTGTCGTAAAGGCGAAGATGAACGGAATCATCAAGACGGCCGGAGATCCGGACAATCCTCCGACTGACGGCAGCCCGTTTCTGCAGCTGGCGGGAGCGTCCGGCCTGTATGTAAAGGGAGGTGTTTACGAAAACCGTCTGTCTCAGATAAAGGAGGGAACGGAAGTCACGATAACCTCCTGGCAGTCGGGAAATACCTACCCGGCGACGGTAAAGAGCATCTCTTCGTATCCGGATACGAGCGGAATGTACGGCTCTGACAGCAGCAACTCCATATATCCGTTCATCGCCTATATCGACAGCGCCGATGCAGCTCTGACGAATGGCGAATATGTTCAGATCACAATGGATTCGTCGGGAATCACACCGGATAATACGGCGAATGGAGAATCCGACTTCTACCTGTACGGCGCCTTTGTTCTCGATGAAAACGGAAAAAAATACGTATATCTTCGCGGCAAGGACAAACGGCTGGAGAAGAGAGAAATCAAGACAGGCACATATGAAAATGGATCCTATCAGATTAAATCCGGGGTCAGTCTGTCTGACTGGGTGGCCTTTCCTTACGGGAAAGATATCAGGGAAGGCGCAAAAACGAGAGAAGGGACGATTGATGAATTGTACTCATGATTCATTCGCTACAGAACAAACCATGAATAGCAAGGAGGAGACATGGCAGAAAATCTGAAGTTTTCCTTTCAAAGCATATGGGCACATAAGATGAGGTCCTTCCTGACGATGCTTGGCGTGATTATCGGAATCGCTTCGATCATAGGGATTGTGTCAACCATCAAGGGAACCAATAAACAGATTCTGCAGAATCTGATCGGCGCCGGAAACAATAATGTATCGATATCTTTGAAGCAGGGAGAGGGCGACTACTGGATGGACGGCGGTCTGCCTGACGGTGTTGTCCCTGTTTCCGATGCGCAGAAGAAGGAAATCCGGAAACTGGACGATGTTGCGGATGCCTCCTTCTATCTTTCAAGAAGTTATGCGGACAGTATTTCAGCCGGAGACCAGACGCTGGACAGCGGACAGATGCTCGGTATCGACACACATTATCTTTCAACAACCGGTTACCGGATTTATTCCGGCCGTCCGTTTGTGGATGCGGACTACACGAAGTTCCGCAAGGTTGCGCTTCTGGACGAAACGGCTGCAAACATTCTGTATCCGTCCGGCAATGCTCTTGGGAACATCCTCAGCATAAAGGGAGAACCGTACACGGTGGTGGGGCTTGTGAGAAAAATACAGAAGACGCGGCCAAACTATGATTCCTTTCAGGATTATCTGACCTATGCAGAAGAAGAATATGGAAGGGTTATGATCCCCGACGCGGACTGGCCGATCAGTTACAGTTATGACGAACCGCAAAATTGTGTCGTGAAGGCCGTCCGGACGGAGGATATGAGTAATGTCGGGAAAGAGGTTCAGGATATCATGAATGAATCCGTCAGTGCCTCAGATACAGGAGGTAAGGATGAAAGCGGCAGCGCGATCCGATATAAGGCAGAGGATCTGCTGGAAAAGGCGAAGAACAAGCAGGAGCTTGCAGCAAGCACCAACAACCTTCTGATCTGGATCGCCAGCATCGCCCTTCTGGTCGGCGGAATCGGCGTAATGAATATCATGCTCGTGTCCGTGACAGAGAGAACAGGTGAGATCGGGCTCAAGAAGGCACTCGGAGCTAGAAAACGCCGTATTCTGGCACAGTTTCTCACAGAATCCGTTGTCCTGACGAGTATGGGAGGCATTCTGGGAGTCATTGTGGGAATCGTTCTTGCGGAGGTGATATCCAGATCATCCGGAACCCCGGCGGCAATCAGCATCCCGTCGATATTCATCGGCGTCGGATTTTCGATGGCTATCGGCATCCTTTTCGGGCTGCTTCCCTCGATCAAGGCTGCGAACCTGAATCCGATCGACGCGCTTCGAAGAGAGTGACGGCGCCGCCAATGGTACAAGCTGCGGCATTACTCCGTGAACTCGCGAAACCGATCCTGACCGCTGCCGACGCACGCCATTTGTATAAGCTGCGGAATTACTGCGTGAACGGCAGCGATTAGGCAGGACCTCCGGGCTATGTCAGAAGCCGAGGTCCTCGCCTACCATTACAACCTTAATCCTGCCCGGATGTTTGCTGTAGCGGGTGATGACTTCCTGACAGCAGATGGTTTCCGGACTGAGGCAGTTTCCGCAGGTTCCGGTCACGGAGCAGGGCGTCTTGCAGCCGAGACGGACACAGTTCGGCGGGGTGGCACAGTTGTGTATACGCTGGAAAGCCTCGGGAATATCAAAGGCAAGCTTGTTCATTCCCGTGACAACAATGACATGAGCTGGCCCCTGAATCAGAAAGCAGACCCGGTTGCCGTTCCCGTCGATATTTACAAGCTCTCCGTCCTTCGTGAAGGCGTTGGTGCTCATCAGAAAATAGTCAGCCATCATCTGCCGCGCCATCATTTCACGCTTTTCTTCAGGTGTTCTTGCATCTGTCCTCTCGATAAAAGAGTACTTGCCGGTTCTGAACGCGTCAAGGATTCCACATTCATTCAGTGTCGCGGATCCGCCGTAGGTCACCGAGGATCCCTCCGGTATCAGCTCCAGTACCTTCGCTCTTGCCTCCTCCCGTGTCGCGGTGTAGAAGGCTTCGATATTCCGTTTTTCAAATTTTTTGATCATGCTCTCGCCGAGATGGCGGTAATTTAGTTCCTTCGGTGTCATGAGAAATCCTCCTTTACATGCAAAATCCCTTGTCTTGAAACTTATCGTTGTTTCCATTATACTATATTAGATCCGGTCTGTGCACGAAGGACATCGAAAACACAGTCTGGCAATATCTGCAGAGCGGGACGGAAGGAAATATCCTTTTGGGAGCACGGACGTCGTTTGAACGGCTTTGCAGAAGTCGGGGCAGGTAAAATTATATGAATATCTTGTTTTTTATCACGCCAAAAGCGGAATGCGCGTACATCAGTGCGGACTGTTCCCTGCGGCAGGCAATCGAGAAGATGGAATACCACAAGTATACGGCGATTCCGATTCTCGATGAAAGGGGACGATACATCGGTACGCTGACAGAGGGAGATCTGTTGCGCATCATCAAGGACAGGTATGATCTCAGCCTCAGGGACGCCGAGGAGATCCGTCTTTCCTCCGTTCCGCGGAGATGGAAGATGGACCCGGTCAATATCAACTGCGATATCGAGGATCTGATTCAGACATCGATGCGTCAGAATTTTGTACCTGTGGTCGATGACGAAAACGTCTTTATCGGGATTATCACCCGAAAGGCCATCATCCAGTATTGCTATGAACATTTCAAAAAATACAGGGATGAACTGAAGGAATTGCAGCAGCGAACGGAACAGCGTTCCTCCGGTGAAGAACCCAAGAAGGAAAAAGCAAAATGAAGAAAATAATCGAAGAAATCAGTGAAGTAGTAGCAGAAGCCTTTGAAAGGGCGGGATATGATGCCGGATTTGCCCGGGTCACTGTCTCCAACCGACCGGATCTCTGTGAGTATCAGTGTAACGGAGCAATGGCAGCTAAAAAGCAGTACAAAAAGGCACCGATACAGATCGCCGGAGATGTTGTAGCGTATCTTCAGGATTCTGAACTGATCGAGAAGGCGGAAGCCGTTATGCCGGGCTTTATTAACATCACGCTGAACCGGAAATCCCTTGCGGAATACCTTCAGAAAATGGCGGAGGATCAGGAACTCTCCGTCGAAAAGACGGCAGACCCGGAGACAATCGTCATCGACTACGGCGGCCCCAATGTCGCGAAACCTCTTCATGTCGGACATCTGCGTTCCGCAATCATCGGAGAAAGTATCCGGCGCATGGGCCTTCGGCTTGGCCATCACATGATTGGTGATGTTCATCTCGGAGACTGGGGACTTCAGATGGGCCTGATCATCACTGAGCTTCAGGAAAGAAAACCGGAGCTGCCCTATTTTGATGACTCCTATACCGGAGAATATCCGGAGAAGGCGCCATTTACCATCAGCGAGCTGGAGGAGATTTATCCGACGGCAAGCAAAAAATCGAAGGAAGATGACGCTTACAAGAATAAGGCACTTCAGGCGACGGCGGAACTTCAGAGCGGCAGGAGGGGATACCGGGCTCTCTGGAGACATATAATTTCCGTTTCCGTCACCGATCTGAAGAAAAACTACGAAAAACTGGATGTCCATTTTGATCTGTGGAAGGGAGAGTCGGATGCACAGGCCTATATCCCGGACATGGTTCAGATGATGAAGGACAAGGGATACGCCTACGAGGATCAGGGCGCGCTGATCGTGGATGTCAGGGAGGAAAAGGACCAGAAGGAGGTTCCGCCCTGCATGATCCTGAAATCCGATGGAGCAGCGCTTTACACCACTACTGATCTGGCTACGATTGTCGAGCGTATGCAGGATTTTGATCCGGATGAGATCCTATATGTGGTGGACAAGCGTCAGGAGATGCACTTTATCCAGACTTTCCGCTGCGCACGGAAGACGGGTCTTGTAAAACCTGAGACAAAACTGACATTTCTCGGCTTCGGAACCATGAACGGGAAGGACGGAAAGCCGTTCAAGACCAGAGAGGGCGGTGTAATGCGCCTGGAGACTCTGATCGCGGATATCGACCGGGAAATGTTCCGGAAGATCGTGGAGAATAAGAGCGTCAAGGATAAGGACGCGGAGGAGACCGCGAAGATTGTAGGACTTTCTGCCATCAAGTATGGAGATCTCTCGAATCAGGCATCCAAGGATTATGTGTTTGATGTCGATCGTTTTACTTCTTTTGAAGGCAATACCGGGCCATATATCCTGTATACGATCGTTAGAATCAAATCCATCCTGAATAAGTTCAAAGCGGAGGGCGGAAGTCTGGAAGACGCGAAAATCCTGAACGCCGCAAGTGACATTGAGAAGAAACTGATGCTTCAGCTGTCGCGATATAATGAGGCGCTTACCGGTGCCTTTGAGGAAAAAGCGCCGCATCGTCTCTGCGCCTATATTTACGAGCTGTCCAATAATTTCAACAGCTTCTATCATGAGACCCGGATCCTGACCGAGGAGAATGAGGGGCAGAAGAAATCCTGGCTGCTTCTTCTGAAGACTGTTCAGAGGGTACTGGAGGATGCAATCGATGTCCTCGGTTTCAGTGCCCCGGAGGAGATGTGAGGAAACCTGAAGATCCGGAAGAACACAACAGGTCCTGTGCGGGCAGTGACCGGAGATGGATGAAAATGTGTTCGTGGGAGGAGAGGAGAAAATGGAGCGCCTGATCGTCTTCGATTTTGACGGCACACTTACAGATACGGGGCTCGGAATCACAAGGAGCGCGCAGTATGCGCTGGATCAGATGGGATGGCAGCATCGGGAGGCGGAAGAACTTGGATTCTTTGTCGGTCCGCCTCTGAATGAAAGCTTTGCGCAGATGGGTATGAATGAATCGGAGTGCGCTCAGGCAGTCCGTCTGTTCCGGGAGCGGTATGAATCGATCGGTAAGCTTGAGTACACGGTATACCCCGGGATCGGAGATCTGCTGCGCTCTCTGAAGGAAAGAAAATGGCGGATCGGAATGGCGACCTCAAAGCCCGAAAAGTTTGCGAGGGAAATCGCTGACGACTGCGGATTTCTAAGGTACTTCGATTGTGTGAGCGGGATATCTCTGACCGGGGAGGAGGGGACGATCTCCAAGGCCGGCCTGATCCAGCGGGTGCTGGACAGGACTGGCTTCTCGGGAAGAAGAGATGCGGCATGCATGGTCGGAGACCGGAAATACGATATTGAAGGCGCGAGAGCAGAGAAGCTTCTGGCTGTCGGTGCGGCCTATGGATACGGCGGGAGACAGGAACTGGAGAGAGCGGGGGCGGATCTGGTTTATGATACGCCAGAGGAGATGGCTGAGGCTCTTCTGACCAACAGAGTCCTTTAAACCTAGAGTCTTTAAACATCCTGCTGCGGAGATAAGAAAATGACAAAGAGACAGAAAATCTGGGATGTGGTTTTTCCGTTGGTCTTTATCTGGCTGTGCATGGCGGCGGTTACGGTCGTCCTTCTGCTTGTGACGGGGCTGATCGTCGGAGAGTATGATCCGGAGAAGATCTATGACAGGGTCCGGACACTCCCGATGTGGATCAGCATCGCAGCATTCGGCCTCACGCTTCTTCTGCAGAAGAACAATTACCGGGTGGACTCCATGCGCTTTCCGATGCGGGACGGCGGGTGGAAGGCATGGCAGATGGTGTGTGGCTGTCTGTGTGTTACATTTGCCGGTCACGTGTGGAGCAGCCTGATCACGGGAAGCGGTCTTGAACGGGTTTTCACGGGTTACACGCAGAACGCCGCACCTGCCTTCGAAAACCAGAATCTGCTGCTGCTGATCCTCGGAACAGTGATTCTCGGACCCGCGGCGGAAGAGATGATTTTCCGCGGCATGCTGTTCCGCCGCGCGGCGTACTATGCCGGTATGAGAAAAGGAATCCTGCTCTCTGCTTTTTGTTTCGGTATCTATCATGGAAATGTGATTCAATTTCTCTACGCGTTCCTGCTTGGCTTTCTTCTGGCTTTTGTCTATGAAAGGAGCGGCGACCTCCGTGCTGCTGTTGCGGCACATATGAGCGTCAACGCCTGGGCTGTGTTCGGAGACCGTCTGATACGAAAGACTTTCCATGGATCTGTTCCCGTATCCTGTCTGGCTGCGGAAGCAGCTGCTTGTGTGACCTGCTTTCTCCTGCTTTATTTTCGGGGAAAACAGAAAAATGCCTGAAAGAATTCATGAACAATATGGTGTTCGCAGAAAAAAATACGAATATAAAAAATATCAAATTTCCCCTGTCAAGCATAAATGAAAATGTCTCGAAAAAACTTTAACATGAGCCCCGGTTTTCAGGGGCTTTTATTTAATATCCGTGTTAACACTCTAATCATGCACTTTTTAGATCTT